>CANRIQ010000151.1 GCA_947630655.1 uncultured Clostridia bacterium
TACAGCTTTTTCCCGCCCTCAAGCGGAATTTCAAGCGGCGCAGTGCGAAGCGTGTGCGGCACGCCGTGCGCTTCGGAAACGCTTCTTGCAAAGGCTTCCGTATCCGAAAACAGCTCCGCGGGCGGGGGAGACACGAGAATTTCCCCGTCGTCCAGCAAAAACGGATATTCGCCTTTTTTAAGGTCAAGCTCGAAAAACTTCGGACGATAGCTCCCCGCGTAAAATTCCGACTGCATGGAAATCAAAACGTCCGCAGCGGAGTTTACGATATTCCCGAACAAAAATCTGCTTCTCGCGTCGTCGGTAAAAACGGTTTCGGCGCGCGCAAATTTCTCAAGATGCTTTCGGCAGAGATACAGAATTTCGCTGCGTTTAAGCGAACACATAAGCTCCGCGTCGCCGCCGATTTCCTTCAGCACGCTTTCAAGGATAAAATGCATGGCGTCTCCGCGGTGAATGTTGTTGAAAACGCGCTGCCTGCGCTCGTAAATGCCAAGCCCCGCCTCGCAGAAGTAGTTAAATTTGCATTGCGCCAGCTTTTCCGCCTGCGTCGCCCCGATAAACGCGGGAAACAGCAACTTTGCCGTTTCGGGGGAAATTTTGTGCTTCATAGCGGAAAACTCCTCGGTATCGCTCCGCGCAAAGCTTATTTCCTCGATTTTTTTTACAAAATCCCCGCAGTCCCGCTTTATCAACGCCTTTTTAAGCACGGCGTTTTTCCTCGAATTTGAATTTATCCGCATAGCGAACCGCAGCTTTGCCGCTCTCACCGAACGGCAGTAAAACTCGTCCCCGAACGCCGACGCTTTTTTGATTGAAACGTCGCAAAACAGATTTTTAATGTCCCCAAAAACGGCGGACTGCTGAAGCGGCTCTCCGTTCGCAGAAATTTCGGGGCAGGAAACGCACAGATATTCCGTCGGCAGACAAACCGCCCGATACGCTCTGTAAAGCGACAGCGAGTATTGCTCCTCGGTGGATTTCAGGCTGAATTGCTCCATACCGCTTATGCTTTTTCGGATAATTTCGGTCTCGTTGCGCGAAAAAATCCCCGTCTGCGGCGCGGGCGTCGGAAACGCGTCATAGCTCGCCCCGACGATAAACGCGGCTTTTATGCCGTCCGCGCGGGTTCGGTCAATGTCTCCCACCAGCACCGAATCCACCGTCTGCGGCGGGGAAGCCAGAGCTGTCTGCGCGCAAACGTCCCGAAAAAGCTCGAAAAATTCCCCGATTGACACGGGAATTCCCGAAAGCTCCTTAAAAAGCGCGTTGAAAATGCCGACAAGCGTGTCCCAAAGCCGCTGTGAAAGCTCGGTTTTTTCGGCGTCTCTCGCGCCGTCCGCCAGCCTGCATTTTGCGGACAGCGAGTCTTTTATTTTCACATCCCGAATTAAAAAATCATACAGCAATTGAACGATTTTTCCGCCGTCGGTTTTACCCTTGGACAGCTTCTCCGACAGCCGCAAAATCGGCTCTGCGACGCGCTTTCTGACCTCCTCCGCAACCGCTGTTTTCGGGTCGTCCAAGCCCTGTTCAAACGGAGCTTTAAGGTGCTTTGCGTCGGGCAGCCACTCGAATAAATAATCCTCAAAAGCCGCCGCGCTGCTGTCGCTTAGTAATGTATATTCGTTCTTTTCCTCGTCAAGCGTGCAGAAAAACCCTGTTTTCACACAGCTTAAAACCGTATCCGCCGAAAAATCCGCCGCGGCGTTTAAAATCGAATTCACGAGGTTTATAAGCGGTCGGTAGAGAATGGGCTCTGAACTGTCCGAAAACATCGGAATTTCGTATTTTCTGAACGCGTTTTCCATATATCTTCCGTACACCGAAAGGTCGGTGCAAAGCACCGCTATATCGCGGCAGCGGAAGCCTTTTTCGTCGATTAACCTTTTAATTTTCGCGCAGACAAAATCCGCTTCCTCATAAACGTCCGCAGCAGAAATAAGCTCGCAATAATCGCCCGCGGAAACCTCGCTTTTTTCGTTTAAGAACAGCTTCTGCGACAACTCGAAAAGCGGGGAAGAGGCGTATCTTTCGCCCGCGTTATTCACCTTTAAAACAACCTCGCGCCCTGCCTTCCGCGCTTCATCGCGCAGCCGCGAAATATGCAGATTTGCCGTTGAAAAAACTTCTTTTTTGCTGTCTATGTCGGAGAAAAACCCGAACGTCATGCTCCTTGTTTTCCCCATAAGAACACGCAGAAATTCAAGTTGCCCGCCCGTAAAATCGTTAAAGCAGTCCACAAAAAAATCCGCGTTTTCGTATTCGCGAAAGCTCTCTTTTCTGACAATTTCCGCGGCAGGAGAGATGACCTCCGAAACGTCGAGATAGCCGTTCATAAAAATCTCATACCGCCCGAAAATCCGCGCCGTATCGGAAAGCTTTTTGATAAGCATCTCGTTTTTTTCGTCGGAATTCTCCACCCTCCCAAGGCACAGCTCCAGTCCGTCGGGCGACAGCCCCGCCGACCGCAGACTTGCCACCGTATCGGTCATTTTCCCGCAAAATCCGGGCTTTTTTGCTATCCTCTCCAGTGCCGAAAGCTCGTCCTTGCAGTCGTTCACCGCCTTGTGCATGATAACGTTTTTGATTGTTTCATCGGCTCTCGGACGGTTGTCGCCGCCTTTTCGGAGAATTTCCGCTGCAAGCTTCGAAAACGTTGTGATTTTCACCTCACGGCTTCGTTTAAGCAGCCCGTTTTCCTTCATCATTCTGTAAACCGCGCGTTCTGTCTCGTATTCAAATTGCTCGGGAACGATAAACACGATGTTAAGCGGGCTTGTATGTACCCTCGCAAGCTCGCAGATTTCCCTGCGGATTTCCCCGGAAATATCAAAATTCGCCTTCCCGACAATAAATTTTACCAATTTTCACACTCTCCGATACACATTTTCTTTCCCGCGCTTCCCGATTTTTTCGATAACTCCCGCCCCGCATAAAACCTCGGCGCGCCCGGATTTCGCGCTCTCTCCCGAGCATTTGTGAGCCCTTTGGCGACGGCGCGTACATGCGCGTTTCGTAAGCTCACATTTTGACGTCATTTCAAAGCGTAAACATTTTCTTTCCCGCGCTTCCCGATTTTTTCGATAACTCCCGCTCCGCACAAAACCCCGGCGCGTCCGGATTTCGCGCTCTCTCCCGAGCATTTCGACAGCTCCTTTTTGGTGAACGTCTCGGAAAGCCCCTCCGGCAGAAAAATCCTGTAATCCTCCGCATTTTGCAGCACAATTTCCTCAAGAAGCTCAAGCGGAACCTTCTCGATACAGCATTTTTTTCTTACCCGCTTATCGCGTATATCGGGAATTTTCTCCCCGCGAAAATACACTCTCCGTTCAACCTTAAGCCTTACCGCGATAATCCTCACATTTTCACGCGATAAATAATTTTTAATCGGATAAAGCTCCTCGAAAAGCTTAAGCAGCGAGCGCGTGTGCCTTAAAGGCGTTTCGCGGCGTATTTCTCCGCTGTCCGCGTCAATAAAAACCGTTCTGTATTCCGCCGTCATCGGGTACACCACCGTAACCCGCGAAAACTCCGCAAAAGCGTCCAGCTTTTTCTTCAGCCTGTACAGCCCCGCAGATTGTATCTCAAAAATTCCGTCCTCGCTCACCGCGTCGGCGATAAACCCGCCTATCCGTATTTCCTGCTCGTCCGAAAACGGCGCGTAGTAGTTTTTCAAAGCCGCATGGATAAGCCGTTCGTTCTGCGTTCCGATCGACCCGTGAACGCCCTTTTCCCGCGCCGCCGCCATCTCGACCGCGTTTTTAAATCTCTCGTTTTTGCCGCTCATTTTCCTCAATAAACCTCGCCACTCCGCCGCATTCGATAACAATATCCGCGCGGCTTTTCAGTTCCCCGCAGGCGTTTTCCACGGCAACTCCCACGTCCGCCGCCTCAATCATCGGAATATCGTTGACGTTGTCCCCAAAGCACACCAGCCTATCCGCCCCCAGAAGCTCTTTAAGCCGCCGCGCCGCAGCCGCTTTCGAGCAGCCGCCGTCGTAAATTTCGTGCCAGACGCTGTCGTCGTAGTTGTCCTTCTGCACGTTTATGGAAAAATCCTCGTTATTTCCGAAGGTCTCGCATATTATCGGCAGCTTTTCCCCGCGGATTACCGTAAAATAAAAAATTTCCCCCTCGAAAAGCTCCTCGATATCCCGCGCCTTACGCATTCTCGGGTCGCCCTCGTGAGCGGAGATATACGCTCTCACCGCGGGGGAGTCGCTCTCGGTATAGGAAATTTTGTGTTCGCCGTTAATAAACGAGTAGACAATCGGTAAAATTTTCTCCCGCGTGAAAAATTCTCTCGCAAAACCCGCCGCATTCTCGGAAAAACCGCGCCGGAAGAGCCGTTCGCCGCTTTTCGGGTCGACGATAAACACCCCGTTGTACACCGCGCACGGGCAGGAGAAGTTGACATCGCGCAAAAGCGGCGCGGCACTGTTGAAGGACCGCGCCGTGGCATAGCTTATTTTAACGCCGTCCGCAATCAGCGAATTCAGGGTTTTCGCCGCATGCCGGGGCACTCTTTTGTCGTTGTCAAGCAGCGTCCCGTCAAGGTCGGTAATGTACAACGTGTTCAATATCTTCACCTCTGCGCAAAATTCGCCTTGCGGAAAACGCTTTTTAAAGGCTCTGACGCTCGAAATCACGCACAACAGCACCGGCAATTTTGCTCCCGGTCAGCCGCCAAAATCCCGCATAATCGCATCCCGGCGAATTTCCCCTCGATCACCCGCCGAAATTCCGCACAACGGCGCACCGCTGCGAATTGCCCTCGTTCAGCCGCCGAAATCCCGCACAACGGCGCACCCCGGCGAATTGCCCTCGATCAACCGCCGAAATTCCGCATAACCGCACCCCTACGAATTTCCCCTCGGTCAACCGCGAAAATCCCGCACAACCGCACCCCGGCGAATTTCCCCTCGGTCAACCGCCGAAATCCCGCATAATCGCACCCCTGCGAATTCCCCTCCGT
>CANRIQ010000152.1 GCA_947630655.1 uncultured Clostridia bacterium
GGTCCGCGCCGAGGCTTTGAAGCTGCTCGAGCGCGTGGGGCTGTCGGATAAGGCGGAGAGCTTCCCGTCCGAGCTTTCGGGCGGTCAGAAGCAGAGGGTTGCCATTTGCAGAAGCCTTATCATGAACCCGGAAATTATGCTGCTCGACGAGATAACGGCGGCACTCGACCCGGAAATGGTTCACGAGGTGCTGGACGTGGTATTGGATCTCGCGAAAAACGGCACTACAATGCTTATCGTAACGCACGAAATGGCGTTTGCCAGAGCCGCCGCGGACAGGATTGTGTTTATCGACGGCGGGGCAATCGTCGAGGAGGGCGATCCCGAGGAGTTTTTCACCGCGCCGAAAACGGAACGCGCGCAAAAGTTCCTCAAAACCTTTACATATTCGAGATAATCCCCGAAAAGGGGTTGTCATACAGAACAAAAGAAAACAACAACACAAAGAATTTGGAGGTACTGCTATGAAAATTCTGAAAAAAATTGCATTGGCGGCGGCTGCGGCTTTAACGCTTACTCTGGCGGGCTGCGCGAACAATACGGAAAACGAGGGCAATGGGGGCAACGGCGGCAATTCCGCGACATTCCGCACCGTTGACGACATCAAGTCAAGCGGCGAGATAAACATCGGCGTTTTCTCGGACAAAAACCCCTTCGGCTATGTCGACAACGACGGCAACTACAAGGGCTACGACGTTTATTTTGCGGAGAGAATTGCAAAAGACCTCGGCGTTGAGCTTAAGCTTACTCCCGTTGAGGCTGCTTCCCGCGTGGAATTCCTTGAAACCGCAAAAGTCGACATTATCCTCGCGAATTTCACCGTGACCGATGAACGCGCAGAAAAGGTCGATTTCGCGCTGCCTTATATGAAGGTCGCGCTCGGAGTAGTTTCCCCCGACAGCGCGGTTATAAAGTCGCCGGAGGAGCTTTCCGGAAAGACGCTTATCGTGGTTAAGGGCACGACTGCGGAGTCGTATTTTACCGAAAATTATCCCGATGTTGAGCTTCAGAAATACGATGAGTACAACGAGGCTTATTCCGCGCTTCAGGACGGACGCGGAGACGCTTTCTCCACCGACAACACCGAGGTTCTCGCGTGGGCGAAAAGCAATCCGGGCTTTACGGTAGGCGTAGACTCTCTGGGAAGCATTGACGCTATCGCGCCGGCTGTCACAAAAGGAAATTCCTCGCTGCTTGAATGGCTGAACAACGAGATTAAAACGCTCGGCGAGGAGCAATTCTTCCACAAGGACTACGATGAGACATTAGCTCCCGTTTACGGAGACGACGAAACGTATAAAGAAAATCTTGTGGTTGAAGGCGGAAATATGGATTGATGTGCTGACAATTTCGGAGCGGGGAGCTTTCCCCGCTTTTTGTTTATAAAAATTTTTTCGGCAGGCTCTTTACTTTTCGGGAAAAGTATGGTATAATGTATTAAATAACATATTCCTCGGGAGAGCGGAGGGCGACCCGTGGAAAATCTGAAGAGAGGATATACGAATATGTCAAGATCCCTGCTTATCACGGGCGGCGCGGCAAGCGGAAAATCGCGTTTCGCCGTAAGCTATTTCACGGGCTGCGACAACGTGCTGTACCTTAAGGTCGGAGGCAAGGCGGATAAGGATATTCGCCACCGCATTGAATTCGACAACGAAAAGCGCGGCGTTGAATGGAACATTGTTTCCACCGACAGCAAAAAGCCTTCGGAGGAAATAGGCGATCATAAGTTCGTTATTTTCGACAGCTTAAGCTCGCTTACAAGGCTTGCAATGCGGGATATTCCGACCGAAAAGCTTTCGGACGAGGATGTTCGCAAGGACCTCGAAAAGCATCTGTTCGACGAAAGCGAGGCGGTGCTTGATAAAATGCGCGAAATCAACGGAAACATCGTCATTATCACCGTCGAAACGGGCTTTTCCGAAAATCCCGACAAGGAGGACGCTTATACATCGCTTTACAGGGACGTTCTGGGCAGGCTTAATCAGCGGATTGCGAATTCCACCGACGAGGTGTATTTCTCCGCAAGCGGTATACAGTTCAAAATAAAATAAATTTTTCGGAGGTTATTATGACATTTGAAGAATTCATTATGCAGGCTCGCGAAATGAACGCGTCGGATATTCACCTGACTGTCGGCGCACCCACGGTTATCCGCGTAAACGGAGAGCTTAAAAAGTATCAGGAGCTGTCGGATCAGGTGGTTCACCGCACAATAGTTTCCATTCTCTCCGCGGAGCAGGAAAAGCTGCTTACCGAGGGGCAGGATATCGACTTCTCGTTTGAGCTTAAAAACGGCGCAAGACAGCGTGTAAACGTATTTCACCACGGCGGCAGGCTTGCGTGCTCAATCCGCTTGCTGAACGCAAAAATCCCGAAGCTTTCCGATCTCGGAATGCCGGAGGTGCTGCTTGACCTTGCTAAAAAACGCCGCGGTCTTATTCTGGTAACCGGTCCTACGGGCGCGGGAAAATCCACCTCTCTGGCGGCGATGATTCAGCATATAAACGAAACCCGCGCGTGCCACGTCATCACGATTGAAGACCCTATCGAGTACCGTTATGATCAGGCAATGGCGACTATCCACCAGCGCGAAATCGGGCGCGATGTTCCGTCGTTCGATTACGCTCTGAGAAGCGCGCTGCGTGAAGACCCCGATGTTATACTTATAGGTGAGATGCGCGACTATGAGACCATTTCGCTTGCTATGACCGCCGCAGAAACGGGACACCTTGTGTTCGGTACGCTTCATACAAGCTCCGCGTCGCAGACCATTGACCGTATTATAGACGTCTGCCCGTCGCAGGCTAAGGAGCAGGTTCGTATGCAGCTTGCGAATATGATTCAGGGAATTATCGCGCAGACGCTTGTTCCCACAAAGGACGGCAAGGGACGCTGTGCGGCGGTTGAGGTTATGCTCGGCACGGACGCTATAAGAAACCTTATCCGCACAAACAAGGTCACCCAGATGGACACCGCTATGCAGGGCGCGTCCTCTATCGGTATGCAGACGCTTATCGACAGCCTTTACAAGCTGTATAAAGCGGAAAAGATAAGCTACCAGACCGCAGTTGAGTACTCCAACAACCCCACGGAAATGGAAAAGAAGCTGTTAAGCTGATAAACCCCCCGCTTTCGTTAGTACGGAAGCGGGATTTTTTTGCGCTGGGCAAATTTTTGTGATAAATTTGACAAAATTTTTGCAATTCCCCTTGAAAAAATTTATAAACTATTGTATAATATATTTGTACGGTTGGCGGGTTTGGCAATTTGCACAAATTCCGCGGCTGAAATTCGACAAAGGAGATACATAATATGACTTATTCTCATGAAGTTACCGCAATGTGTCCCGTTGCACAGGGCGTGGCTCACGGTTGCGCTCCTATCCCCGAGGAGGCAAAGTGGGTCAAGGCAAAGGAAATCAAGGACATTTCGGGCTTTACGCACGGCATCGGCTGGTGCGCGCCCGAACAGGGCACCTGCAAGCTGTCCCTCAACATTAAAGAGGGCGTTATACAGGAGGCTCTGGTGGAGACCATCGGCTGCTCGGGTATGACCCATTCGGCGGCTATGGCGGCCGAAATTCTCCCCGGGAGAACCATTCTTGAGGCGTTGAACACCGACCTTGTGTGCGACGCTATCAACACTGCTATGCGCGAGCTGTTCCTCCAGATAGTTTACGGACGTTCGCAGTCCGCATTCTCCGAGGACGGACTTACCATAGGCGCGGGTCTTGAAGACCTCGGAAAGGGTCTGCGTTCGCAGATAGGCACTATGTACGGCACTCTCGCAAAGGGTCCCCGTTACCTTGAAATGACCGACGGTTATGTAACCGACCTTGCTCTTAATGAGGATAATGAAATCATCGGCTATAAGTTTGTAAACTTCGGCAAGATGATGGATTTCATAAAGAACGGCGATGACGCAAACACCGCGCTTGAAAAGGCTAAGGGTCAGTACGGGCGCGTTGCTGACGCTGTTAAGTTCATCGATCCCAGAAAGCAGTAAGGAGGTACATAAGAATGGCTTTATTTGAATCCTACGACAGAAGAGAAAAACAAATTCTCGAAGTCATCAAGAAATACGGCATAAACTCCATTGAAGAGTGCGCAGACATCTGCAAGGAAAAGGGCTTTGACCCTTATAAAATAGTTGAAGGTATCCAGCCTATCTGCTTTGAAAACGCAAAATGGGCGTACACCGTGGGCTGCGCTATCGCGGTTAAGAAGGGCTGCACGAGAGCGGCTGACGCGGCGGCGGCTATCGGCGAGGGACTTCAGTCGTTCTGCATTCCCGGGTCTGTTGCTGACCAGAGAAAGGTTGGCTTAGGACACGGAAATCTCGGCAAGATGCTGCTTGAAGAGGAAACAAAGTGCTTCTGCTTTCTGGCGGGTCACGAGAGCTTTGCGGCGGCGGAGGGCGCAATCGGTATCGCCGAGAAGGCAAACAAGGTTCGCAAGGAGCCGCTGCGCGTTATACTGAACGGTCTCGGAAAGGACGCGGCTCAGATTATCGCCAGAATTAACGGGTTTACTTATGTTGAAACCGAGATGGATTACTACACCGGCGAAGTTAAGGAGGTATTCCGCAAGGCTTACTCCACCGGACTTCGCGCAAAGGTAAACTGCTACGGCGCGAACGATGTTACCGAGGGCGTTGCGATTATGTGGAAAGAGGGCGTTGATGTGTCCATTACGGGCAACTCCACCAACCCCACGCGCTTCCAGCACCCCGTTGCAGGCACTTACAAGAAGGAGTGCAACGACAAGGGCAAGAAGTACTTCTCCGTAGCGTCGGGCGGCGGTACGGGACGTACTCTCCACCCCGACAATATGGCTGCGGGTCCTG
>CANRIQ010000153.1 GCA_947630655.1 uncultured Clostridia bacterium
CAGGGGCTACCAACAAAGCAGGGTTACTGTTCAGCTAAAACGGGCTACAGACTGCGGCGGGCGGGGGCTGCCGACAAGTTCGGAGAGCGGAAAACGCGCGGGGCGGCGTTGTTCAACGGAAATGGGCTGAATAAGCGCGCGATGCTTGCGGGGATGCGGACAAATCGGGGTTACTGTTCAACGAAAATGGGTTACAGACTGCGGCGGGCGGAAGTTGCCGACAAGCTCGGAGAGCAGGAACGCGCGGGGCGGCGTTGTTCGACAAAAATGGACTAAGCGGAAGCGCAGAAATGAGTTTGTAAGGTGCACGGGGTGATGTTGTTCAACTAAAACGGGCTATAAGGGAGCGGGACGCGGGGGAATTGCTGTTCATTATAAACAAGCGCGCTGAAAATGCTTCTAGTTTGTACGAAAGCCGCATACAATCCCATGAGAGCTAAATTTTGGAGGGCGAAAAATGCGCAAACGGGGACATAATTCGGCGATTTTACCATACGCGGCGGGACTTTGCGCGGGGTACGCGGCGGTGCTGCTGACAAGCCTTGCGGCGGCGTTGCTGCTGTCGTTTTTTGACGCCGCGTCCAAGGCTGCGGGAGCGGCAGCGGTGCTTGCACTGTCGGTGGGGAGCTTTGTCTGCGGCAGAACAGCGGGTGTGCTGCGCCGCCGCGACGGTCTTAAAACAGGCGCGCTGTGCGGGCTGATATTCTCGGTGCTGCCGATAATTTTGTCGCTGATTTTCGGGCTGTTCGGCACGCCGATGCTTATTGTGAAGCCGCTTTTGTGCGTTGCATTCGGAGCCTGCGGGGGCGTTGCGGGCGTAAATCGGAAGGGGTAGAGTTTGCTTTCGGGGAACCTTCTCCCCTGAAAATTCGCTTTTTCACGGAGAATTTGCGATTTCGGGCAGCTTCCGCGGCTTTGCACAACATTTTTCGGGGTAGCATTAGCGGTTTCGGGAAGCTTCTGCGGCTTTGCACAATCTTTTCGGGGCAATATTCCCCGGCTTCGGGCAGCTTCCCCCTAAAAAACGCGTATTCACTCCGAAAGCATTGCCTATGTGTAACAAGCCCAAGCGGCGCAAATTCCCCTAATGAGGAGTTATCCGAGGGCGAAAGCTGCCCGCCCCGCCCCACGGCATGGGGTTCACAGCGGATAAAAGCTGTCGGGACAGTGCGTGTTCTGCCGAGCGGGAGCGTTTCCCAAAGGCAAAATTCGTGCGTTTTTGGTGCGCGGCAAAGCTCTCCGAGGGCGCAGAACCGCTTTTCGCGGGATTTGGAAGCTCTTCCCCGAAAAATGCCGGCTATAAAGAGCGTTTTTCGAGGGCGAGAACTTTCTCGCAGGGTAAACTGCCCGCGCCGCCCCACGGCATGGGGTTCACAGCGGATAAAAGCTGTCGGGCGAAAGCGTTACTCAAAGGCAAAATTCGCCGGTTTTAGAGGGGGCAAGGCTCTCCGAGGGCAAAAGTTTCCTCGCAGGGTAAGCTGCCCGCCCCCTCCGGCATGAGATTCACAGCGGATAAAAGCTGCCGGGACAGCGCGTGTTCTACCGAGCGTGAGCGTTTCCCAAAAGTGAAATTGTGCGTTTTTGGTGCGCGGCAAAGCTCTCCGACGGTGCAAAACCGTTTTTCGCGGGATTTGGAAGCTCTTCCCCGAAAAATGCCGGCTATAAAGAGCGTTTTTCGAGGGCGAAAGCTGCCCGCCCCGGCAATGAGTTCACAAGCGGCGCAGGCTGAACGGGTATGAAAATTGTTCAAAAACGAAAGGAGCTGCTGAAAAAATGAAGTGGTTAGCGGCTGCGGCAGCAATAGCGGCAGCGATTTTCCTGATCGCAAACCCCGCTGCGGTGCAAACGGCGGTCGGAACGGCGGTAAACGACTGTCTGGAGGTCATAATCCCGTCGCTGTTCGCGTTTACGGTGCTGGCAATCTTTCTCCAAAAAAGCGGACTTTACCGCACGGCTCTGCGGTTTTTGACGTTTCCGCTGTCAAAGCTGCTTAGAATGGACGAGGAGCTCTGCGCGGTGTTTTTGCTCGGCAATATCGGCGGTTATCCCGTCGGAGCAAAGCTGTTGTCCGAGCTGGTAAATTGCGGCAGATTATCGGACAAGGACGCAGGCAGAATGATAAAATGCTGCTTCGCAAGCGGACCCGCTTTTGTTGTAGGGCTGGTCGGAAGCCGCGTTTTCGGGAGCGTAACAGCGGGACTGGCTCTGTTCGGAGCGTGCTTTTGCGCGTCGCTTGTCATGGCTGCCGCCGTAAGAGTAAGAGGTGAAATAAAGCTGCTGCCTGCCGAAAATAAACCTCACATAACCGCCGAGTTGTTCATAAACTCGGTAACGGACGGCGCGCGGGTGATGTTCACGGTATGCGTCATGATAACAGCTTTTTCCGTGATAGCGGCGGCACTTCGGGCAGCAGGGGTATTCGGGTTTTTCGCTAAGTTTTTCGGCAGCGATAAAATTTTCCCCGCATTGCTGGAAATAACGCGCATAAAGGACATCCCGCTCTCCCCTGCGGCAATGCCTGTCTGCGCGGCGTTGTTAAGCTTCGGCGGAGTGTGCGTGCTGCTGCAGATAGCGGCGGTGGGGCGCGGCGTGCCGCTGCGGGGGTTTCTGCTGTCGAGAGCCCCTGCGGCGGCGTTGGCGGTGCTGTTCACACTGCCGTTTTCGAGGAATTTCCTCCCCGAGGAAATCCCCGTTTTCGCGCCTGCTGCGCCCGTATTCACAGGCAACGCCGCGCTGTCCGCGTGCGTGCTTTTGATGAGCGTAATTCTCCTGTTCGAGAAGAGCCGCGATAACTGAAACGCGCGGGTTCGCCGTTTTTGGCAGTCTCGCGCGCGCCGCTTCCCCACGCGTTTTTTGCTCCGTTTCAACAGCTTTGCCCGTGAAATCCGCGCCGGTTCGCCGTTTTCGAGGAACTTTCTCCCCGAGGAAATCCCCGTTTTCGCGCCTGCTGCGCCCGTATTCACAAGCAACGCCGCGCTGTCCGCGTGCGTGCTTTTAATGAGCGTAATTCTCCTGTTCGAGAAAAGCCGCGATAACTGAAACGGGCAGCTTCTGACCGTGGGCAGCTTCTCCCCTTGTTCGGGCAAAAACCAGGATTTATTCAATAACTCTCCTTAAATTTCACTATATTAGAAAAGTTTGTGCAAAATATACAAAAATATTTGTAAAAAATCGTTCTTATTGACGTTTTAATTTTCTTGACAAAGAAATAAAAATAGTTTATTATAAATATGTATAGGTTGTTTGAACAACCGAATTTTTTTAAGGAGGATTATGATGAAGACCAAGAGCATTAACAGGGTTATTGCCTTTGCGACGGCGATGTTTCTGCTGCTGACGTGCTTTGCGTTCAGCCCGATTGTAAGCACGCGCGCCAACGCCGCAGGCAATAAGTACGTTCTTGACGGCGGCGACCTTCCCACGGTGGGCGAGGGCACCTACAAGGACGGAGATTCCCTAAAGGCGGGTACGAACAACTACTTTACCGTATACGCCAGCGAAAAAACCAAGATTGAAGACAAAGAAAAAACGTTTGACGACGGCTACAAGTCCGTAAAACGCCTTAATTTCAACGGCGGCGTAAACACCGCAACGCCCAAGGACGCCGTTATGTTCACGACGGGCGGCGCGGCTACCGTTAAGGTATGGTGGGGCGCAGGCGACGCGGGTCGTCAGATGATTATCAAAGACGCGTCGGATAAGCAGGTTGATATAACCTCCGGCACTACCGAAAAAGACGCGCTTTATATCTCCACGCTTAAAATCCCCGCTGCGGGAAAATATTTCCTCGGCGGCGACCCCAAGAAGAATTACATCTTCAAGATTGAGGTCACCGAAGAGGCTGCTGCGCAGGATTATGTGCTTGAGGGCTCGAAGCTGACCTCTTTCGGCGAGGGCGCAAAGACTGACGGCGATTCCGAAAAGGCGGGTACCGATAACTTTTTCACTGTTATCTACAGCGCAAAATCCAAGGTTGACAAGTCCGAAAAGACGTTTGACGACGGATATTCTTCCGCTCAGCGTATAAACCTCGGCGGCAAGGCGACAACCTCAAAGAACGCTGTTAAATTCACCACCGCTTCTGCGGCTACCGTTAAGGTATGGTGGGTAGAGGGCGGCGAAGATAACCGCCAGATGGTAATTCTTAATTCCGCAGGAGAAGAGGTTGTAAAAACCAGCGGTTCTCACACGAAAAACGAACCGTATCTCGATACGATTGAGCTTCCCGCGGCGGGAACCTACTTCCTCGGCGGCGACACCGGCAACAACTATATTTTCAAGGTTCAGGTCACCACAGGCGGTTCTAAGGTAGAGCGCGGCGACTGGAGCAAGGTTGCCGATCCCGTAATCACCTCTGCGGCTGACGACGGAGACGGCAAGATTATCGTAAATGTTACGGCTGACGTTTCCGCAAACGGCGGCGACGCGGTTGTGGTTAAAATGACCGACCCGAACGGCAAGGAGGAGACTAAACAGTCCCTTGTGGAGGGCACTTCTCACACGCTGGAATTTGCTCCGACGGTTTCGGGAACTTACACCTTCAGGGCTACTCTCCAGCGCGAGGGCGAGGTTTTCAAGGCTTCCGATACGAAAACGGCTGCTTTCAAGCTCCCGCTCGGCACGCCCGCTATCACGAGTGCGACAAACAAGGGCAACGGCGCGGTTACGCTTAAATGGACTCCCGTGTCCGAGGCTACGGGTTACAACATCTACCGCGACGGCACAAAAATCGGCACAGCTACCAAGGAAGAGTACACCGCAACCGGTCTTACTACCGGCAAGAAGTACAGCTTTACGGTTGAGGCTGTACTTCTTG
>CANRIQ010000154.1 GCA_947630655.1 uncultured Clostridia bacterium
GCCCATAAACCCGCATAAATAGATGCTTTTCATATCAGGCTCTCCATCTCGCGGATAATGCCGTCGATGTCCTCTTTTTTGTAAACCGAGCCGTCCCATATTTCGTGCGCCGCCGCCGCCTGAAGCACCAGCATCGCCATGCCCGTCATGGCTTTTTTGCCCTTTTCGCGGGCGGTTTTCGCAAGCAGCGTTTCACGCGGGTTGTACACAGCGTCAAAAACGTATTCCGTGCAGTCGAGAACCTCCGCCCTGCAGGGCATATTGTCCGTTTTCGGGAACATTCCCACCGGAGACGCGTTTACCAGCAAATCGAACCTCTCCCCGCCAAGGTCGGCACAGGACAGCCCGTCCTCGCCGATAACGGCAATTTTTATCCTAGCGTCGGGCTTTTTTTCGAGAATTTCCGACTTCGCCTTTTCTGCAAGCGGAAGGTCGGTTTTCAGTGCGGCGATAGTTAAATCTCCGCCCGAAAACGCGGTTTCCGTCGCCATCATGCGCCCCACGCCGCCGCAGCCGATTATCAGCACCTTCGACGACAGCGACGCTCCGAGAGCCTCGATTGACTTTGTAAAGCCCACGCAGTCGGTGTTGCAGCCGAGCTTTTTAGCCCCGTTTTTCACGGTATTCACCGAGCGGTATCGCGCCGCGCCCTCCGATAATTCATCGCAGTAGGGAATTATGTTCACCTTGTGCGGAATTGTGACATTAAAGCCGCTGTATTGCGAAAGCTCCGAAAAACGGCTTGAAAGCTCCTCGGGCGGAATATCGCAAAGCTCATAGCTTGCCTGTTTTCCAGACAGCGCGAAAAGCCGCGCGTGAATTTCGGGCGACAGCGAATGTCCCAACGGATGACCTATAAGACAGTATTTTTCCATAATTTTACTCCTCAGCTTTTGATAGTCGCCTTTTCAGGCGCAGTCCTGTGTTTGCGCAGGCATTCTTGCAGCCGTTTTTCCGCCTGCAACAGAGTTTTCGGGAAACCTGCCCGATTTACGGCAGGCATTTCGCAGCCCTGCGCATTTCTCCGCGAAAAGCCCCGCAAACCGTTGCCCGAAAGCATTTCCTCGTGAAATGCCGCTGACAGGCGGTAGCCCCGCGGAATTGCCCCTAAATTAGCCTTTCATTGCCTCCAACGCCTTTTCAAGCGTCGCGCAGTCCTCAATATTTACGTTAATAACGCCCTTAAGCGTTTTCTTAACCAGCCCCGTCAGCACCTTTCCGGGACCGAGTTCGACATACGCCTCAATTCCCGCTTCGTTCATGGCGTTGAGTTCGTCTACAAACCTCACGGGGGAGCAGATATGCGCCGCGAGGTATTCGGGCATATTAGGCAGCGCGTCAAGCTTCTTTCCGTACAGATTGGAGTAGAAGGCGCACTGCGGCTCGCTGAACGTGAAGCCCATAATCTCCTCTTTAAACTCGTCTGCGGCGGATTTCATAAGCTTTGTGTGGAACGCCGCCGACACCGCGAGCTTTACGCAGCGGATTTTCTTTTCGCCGAATTTTTCCATAGCCTCGGAAATTGCGTTTTCCTCGCCTGCAATTACCGTCTGAACGGGGGAGTTGTAGTTTGCGGGAGCGCAGTAACCCGAAACCTCCGCGCAGACCTCCTCTATAACGGAATTTTCACACCCGATTACCGCCGCCATCGCGCCTTTTGAGTTTTCGGCAGCCTTCGCCATAGCCTCGCTGCGGAGTTTAATAGCCTTAAAAGCGTCTTCAAGCGGCAAAACGCCCGACGCGTACATCGCCGCGTATTCCCCGAGCGAATGACCCGCCACGGCGCAGCATTCGAGCCCGTTTTCGCGCGCCGCGCAGAGTGCTAAAAGCGACACGGTGAAAATCGCGGGCTGGGACAGGCGGGTCTGCGCGAGTTCTTCGGGAGTTGACTCCGTAAGCTTTTTTAGCAGGTCAAATCCCATTATATACGACCCGCACTCGAGTATTACCTTTGCCTTAGGATAACTCTTCGCAAGTTCCGCTCCCATGTTGGGGTACTGCGAGCCCTGCCCCGAAAATAAAAACGCTGTTTTCATAAAATTCCTCCGTAAAATGTAAAAATTTCGCGAATATTATATCACGTTCACAAAAAAACGGTTGACAAAATAATAAAAATAAGGTAAAATAGAAAGTGATGTTTTATATTCGTTTGGGAAAAATTTTCCCCTACGTTTTATTATACATTATTTCTAAAATAAAATCAAGGAGTTTTTTGATGAGCGGATTAGAGATTTTGGGAACAGGCAGTTACGTTCCCGATTTTGTTGCCGACAACGACAAGTTCTCCGAAATTCTTGACACCTCGGACGAGTGGATTTACCCCCGCACAGGCATCAAGAAGCGGCATCTGGCTGTTGACGAGCCGAATTATTATATGGGAGCAGAAGCTGCGAAAAAGGCTCTTGAAAACGCGGAAATCCCCGCGGCGGACGTCGACCTTATAATAGTCACCACCTGCACGCCCGAGTTCTTTTACCCCGCGACCGCGTGCCTTGTTCAGAAGCGTATCGGCGCGGTGAACGCGGCTTGCTTTGACGTAAACGCCGCCTGCACGGGGTTTATTACGGCAATGGACATCGCGCACAAGTTCCTTGAAACGGACAAGTATAAAACCGTTCTTATTGTGTCCAGCGAAAAGCTCTCAAATCAGCAGGATTACACCGACAGAGCCTCCTGTATTTTGTTCGGGGACGCGGCGGGCGCGGTGGTGCTGCGCAAGAGCGACAAGCCGTTTTATTCGTTCCTGGGGGCTGAGGGCGACGAGTTCGACGCGCTTTACTGCAAGGTGAATTATCAGCACAACTGCCCGTTTTACGGCGATCAGGAGGCGTTTTACAACGGACGCTTCGACACGTTCGCAAAGCAGAATTATCTCTGGCAGGACGGCAAGGCGGTGTACAAATTCGCGGTAAACGCCATGCATGACGCGGTTATGAACGTTGCGGCGCAGGGCGGATATGATATTTCGCAGCTTGATATAGTTATCCCGCATCAGGCGAATATGCGGATAATCGGCAAGGCGACCGAGCTTCTGGGCGTTCCTCCCGAGAAGGTGTATACAAATATCGAGTATATGGGAAATGTTTCCAGCGCGTGCATTCCCGTGGGGATTGACGAGCTGAACCGCGCGGGGCGGCTGAAAAAGGGCATGAAGATGTGCTGCGTGGGCTTTGGCGCGGGGCTTACATACGGCGCGCTTATAATGGAGTTATGAGGGAATAAGCTTCATTTGAGCGAGTATAAAAAGTAGAATATCAGACTGTATAGAAAGCCACAGTATGCTCGCATTGAGCGCGTGGCGCACAACGCTGAAGCGGTGCTGCGGCTAGGCTTTGTGCCTGCCCGCATTATCCGCCTGCGGCGGAAAACGCTGTGACGCTGACGCAGCCGCATTATGCGCTTGCGCGCAAAACGCTATGGGGTTTTATATACAGTCTGAAAGGGAATAAAATTCCTTTTTCTTCCAAAAATAAACTCAAACGGCAAAATTTGAAAGGATAAATTATGGCTAAGACAGCAATTATTACAGGTTCGGGGCGCGGAATAGGCGCGGCAATCGCAAAAAGGCTCGCAAAGGACGGTTTTGACATCGTGATAAACGAGGTATCCGAGGAGGCTCTTTCCTCCTACGGCAAGCAGACCGCCGATGAAATCCGCGCGCTCGGCGTGAAATGCGAGTGTATTGCGGCGGATGTTTCGGATTATTCACAATGCGAGGCTTTGGTGAAAAAGACAAAGGAGATTTTCGGGACTATCGACGTTCTCGTAAACAACGCGGGAATTACCCGCGACGGGCTTCTTTTGCGGATGCCCGAGGAGAATTACGACGACGTTATCCGCATAAATCAGAAATCCGTGTTTAATATGACAAAGCTTGTCGGGGCGGTTATGCTCCGCCAGAAGAGCGGAAAAATCGTCAATCTCGCGTCGGTGGCGGGGCTGTACGGAAATCCCGGGCAGATGAATTATTCGGCTTCAAAGGGCGCGGTTATCGCGATGACAAAAACCGCCGCCAAGGAGCTGGGTTCGCGCGGGATAAACGTAAACGCGGTGGCTCCCGGGTTTATCAAAACGCCCATGACCGATAAGCTTACCGATGAACAGCGTGCGGCAATGCTCGCGCAGATTGCCATGAAACGCTACGGCGAACCCGAAGAGGTGGCGTCGGTGGTGTCGTTCTTGTGTTCGGACGACGCGGCTTACGTTACGGGGCAGACGATAGAGATAAGCGGCGGACTTTCAATGTGACGGAGGAAATTTATGAGTGAAAACAGAAGAGTTGTGATAACGGGGCTCGGTTGCGTCACCCCGTGCGGAAATTCCCCCGAAGCGTTGTGGAATAATCTCCTTGCAGGCAAACACGGCTTCGAGCTGGGAACATGGTTTCCCGAAGAGCCCGAAACGCAGGGCGTTGTCGCGAAGGTCAAGGATTTTGACCCGGGTGAGCTTTTTGATAAGAAGGATTTGCGCAGAAACGACGTTATCGTGCAATATGCGGTGTTTTGCGCGGCGCAGGCGTTGAAGGACGCGGGAACGGATTTCAAGACCGATGACCCGTATCGTCTGGGCTGCGTTATCGGAAGCGGTATCGGCGGCATGTACACCACCGAGGAGGAGCTGCAGAATTACCACACCAAGGGCAACAAGCGCGTTTCGGTGTTTACGATTACCAAAATGATAGGCAACATGGCGGCAGGAGAGGTCGCGATAAGAACGGGCTTTAAGGGGAGCAATTTCTGCGTGACGACAGCCTGCGCGTCGGGAACGCAGTCCATCGGAGAGGCTTTCAGGCTTATAAAGCA
>CANRIQ010000155.1 GCA_947630655.1 uncultured Clostridia bacterium
TGCCGAGCAGATAACCGATTATCCCGCCGTACTCGTCCGCGCAGTCCACAAGCTCCACCGCAAGCCCCTCAAAGCCCGCCTCGTCCGACAATCTCGGCTCGTTAAGCGTTCTGCCCTTCATGGAGGTTATCGGGTAGAACGTTGCGCGCCCCGCACCCGTTTCCTTCAAAAAGCGGATGCATCTGCCCGCAGTTTCCTCGTTGTCGACAATAATATTCTGCATAACCGACGAAAGAACGGTTTCAATAGCCGTAACGTACTTTTCCGGCACGGTGATAACGTCCGCCACAATGCCGTGAATGCCGCCGAGCCGCCCCTGTTCGCCCGCCTTCAGCACTTCCTTTACCGAACGGTAATACCCGTCGCGGCTTTTTTCAATATCCGACAGCACGCGGTATCTCGGCTGTTTTTCGCCGAGCCTTGCATTCACCTCGTCAAGAGCCGCCCTCGCCTGCTCCAACCGTTTTTTCTTGCCCTCCGCGAGGCGTTCCATACCCGCAGCCTTATTTTTCGTGTTATCGAGCTCCTCGGCGTTTTTGCGGGCGTTTTCGCGCTGACGCGAAAGCTCCTCTTTATACTCCGCAAGCTTTTTCTCGCCGTCCTGCAAACCGCTCTGAAACTCGCGCTTCTGCCCCGCAATTTCCTCAGACGTCCGCGCCGCAGCGTTTTTCGCGTATTCAAGCTTTGTCTGCTCGGAACGCGCCGCGGCGATCTTCCCTACAAGCGCGGAATACTCCTCGCCCTCCTCGTAATTGCGCTTTGAAATTTCTTCAAGCTGTTTTTGGTTTTCTAAAGCCTTTTCTTCGCTTTCCTTCGCGGCTTTGCGGCGTTGTTCAATTTGCTTGTTTATGCTCTCGATCTGCTCGTCAAAGCCCTTTCCGCTCTTTTCGGAATTGCTTATCTGCTGGGCTAATTCCGCGCGGCGGGCTTCGTTATGCTTTAAATCGTTTTCTGCAACGGAAATTTCGGAGCGTTTTTCGGAAAGCTCGTCATTTGCGGACTTGATGTTGGAATTTGTCCGCGAAAGCCTTGCCTGAGCCGCCAGACGCTCGTCACCCAGACGCTCGATCTCGCCCTGAGCGGTTTCGATCTCGCGCTCGTACTGCTCGCATTCGCCGCGGTTTCGGAGAATGTTGTCCGAAATCTCGGACAGACTCGCGTTTTTTTCCTCCAGCCTTGCCACCGAAACGGAAATTTCCAGCGTCTTTTTCTGCGCCATAAGCTCCGCCGCAAGCGACGCCTTCTCCGACTGCTTTTTAAGCGTCGGAAGCCGCTCCTCGTCCGCCCTCATAAGATCGCGCAGCCGCACCAGATTTTCCTCCGCCTGCGAAAGCTGCTTTTCGGTATCGGCTTTCTGATGCAAAAACAGCGAAACTCCCGCTGCCTCCTCGAAAATCTCGCGGCGTTGGGTATCGCGCGCGCTGATTATCTCGGACACCCTGCCCTGCCCGATTATGGAATAACCGTCCCGTCCGAGACCCGTTCCCATAAGCAGCTCCTGAATGTCCTTAAGGCGGGATTTTTTGCCGTTTATAAGGTACTCGCTCTCGCCCGAACGGTAGAGCTTGCGCGAAATGCAGACCTCGTCCGCGTCCACGCGAAGCTTTCTGTCGGAATTATCGATTGTAAGCGCGACCCGCGCAAAACCCATGGGCTTTCGCTCGGTCGTCCCGTGAAAGATAACGTCCTCCATTTTCTCGCCGCGGAGGGTTTTCGCGCCCTGCTCGCCCATTACCCACCGCAGAGCGTCGGAAATGTTGCTCTTTCCGTGACCGTTTGAGCCTACGACAGCGGTTGTACGGGTGTCAAACTCCAACACCGTCTTATCCGCGAACGACTTAAAGCCCTGTATTTCCAATGTCTTAAAAAGCATTTTTTCTTCCTTTTTTAGGCTCGCGCGGGGAAATCTCCATATACGCCCCCTCGCGCCCCCTGAATTTTATGCGATAGCCCGCAGCCTCGAGCTTTGCGAGATTTTCCCGCCCCTGCCCCACTGCGCGGCTTAGATTTCTCTTATCCGTAAAAACGTCGTAATCGCCCTTTTCAAGCGGCTTCAGACGCTTTAAAAGTTCCTCCGTAAAACGCCTGCTCTCGACTATCTCGCGAAATCTCGGGTGATACACTCCGCCCAACATATCGCGCTCGACGTTTTCGCTTGCGTGAAGTCCCATCCTTATCACCGAAATGCCGTTTTCCTCGAAAATATCGAGAAGCTTCGCGCACAAACCGACGGTTTCCTCGAACGAAAACGACCTGTACTCCCCGCGCCCGAAAAGCTCCCCGAGCATTGTTCCGCGAAGGATAACAGTCGGGTACACCCTGACGGTTTTCGGGCTTAATTTCACGAATTCCCGCGCGGTGTAAAGGCATTTTTCGGGAGTATCGCAATACAGCCCCGTCATCATCTGAAGCCCTAATTCCATGCCGCTTTGCTTTATCAGATTTGCCGCGCGGCGAACGTCATAGGCAGTGTGTCCGCGGAGGTTTTTTTGCAAAACCTCATCGTCCATCGACTGCGCTCCGAGTTCTACAGCCGTCACGCCGTAGCTTTTGAGAATTTCAATTATCTCTTCATCCATGCTGTCGGGACGCGTCGAACAGCGAATTCCCGTATACGCGTCAAACCGCTCTACAGCTTGTTTTGCAATCTCCAAAAGAGAGATCATATACTCCCTCGGAACGGCGGTAAAGCTGCCCCCGAAAAACGCAATCTGCGCCTTTATTCCCGAATTCTCCAAAACCGCCGCCTGCTGCCTGAGCAAAGCCGAAACCTCGTCTGCCGTCGGTGCTTTCGCGCTTCCCGAAATGCTTTTCTGATCGCAGAAGCTGCACCTTTTAGGACAGCCGATGTGCGGAATGAAAATCGAAACGTTAGTCTGTTTCATAGCCCATAAGCTTTACAGCCTCTTTTGCCGCCGCCTGCTCCGCCTCTTTTTTGGACTTGCCCGAACCGCTTCCTATTACCTGCCCGTTTAACAAAACATCAGCGTAAAACACCTTAGCGCGGCGGTCGTCGCCGCTCTCGCGGACCTCGTAGGAAACGTGTTCTTCGGGGTTTTGCTGGATAATTTCCTGCAAAACGGTCTTATAATCCCCGAGATGTACCTTCCCCGACTTCAGCTCCTCGATACTCGGCACAAAAGCCATTATCATGCGCTGCGCCTCGGGCATTCCGCCGTCGAGATAAACCGCCGCGATAAGAGCCTCGAACGCGTCCGCGAGTATCGACCGCCTGTCGCGCCCGCCCGTCATCTCCTCGCCCTTGCCGAGGTAGAGGAATTCGCCGAGATTTATCTTCTTTGCGAAATCGTAAAGCGAATTTTCGCAGACAATAGACGCGCGCAGCTTTGTAAGTCCGCCCTCGGGAACGGTTGTCATATTCGTGAAAAGATACATCGAAACCGCAATCTGCAAAACGCTGTCGCCCAGAAACTCCAGCCGCTCGTTGCTGCCGTTGTTTTTGCCGCCCGAGTAGCTTGAATGGGTAAGCGCGCGTTTAAGCAGAGCGCGTTCCTTGAATTTATAGCCGATTTTCTCCTCCAGCTCGGAAAGTTCAGGCATTTTCAGCCGCCTCCTCGGTCTTAAGCTTTGCAACAGCCCTTGTCATCATTTCAACAGCGTTGTTCTCAACAAACAGCTTCGCCTGACGGAACGCCCCGAAAAACGCCTTTGCGTCGCTTGCCCCGTGAGCCTTGAAAACGGGCTTTGCCGCGCCCAGAAGCGGCGAACCGCCGATTTCCTTATAGTCCATCTGCTTTGAAAATTCGTCAAGCTGTTTTTTAACGCACAAAGCACCGATTTTCGTCTTCAGATTAGCGAAAAACATACTCTTCAGCGCGTCCTTCATAAGCGCGCCCATGCCCTCGCAGGTCTTTAAAAACACGTTCCCCGTAAAGCCGTCCGTCACCAGCACGTCCACCGCCCCAAGCGGCACTTCCCGCGCCTCTACATAGCCCATGAAGTTTATCGGGGCTTTCTCGAGCAGAGCCTTTGTTTCGTGTTCGAGATCCCTGCCCTTTTCGTCCTCAGTTCCGATATTTAGAAGCCCTACGCGCGGGTTTTTGATACCCATTGTCGTTTCCATAAAGCAACTTCCCATAATCGCAAACTGAGCGAGCATTTCGGCAGTGCAATAAAGATTTGCGCCGCCGTCCAGCACGCAGTAGCGTTTTCCGCCCGCGCTCGGCATAAGCGGCACCAAAGCCGCCTTTTTAACGCCCTTTATGCGCTTTGCGATAGTTGTCCCGCCAACGACGATTGCCGCCGTGCTTCCCGCGGAAATTGCCGCGTCGGCTTTGCCCTCGGCAAGCATATTGAACGCCACGCCCATGGAGCTTTTATTTTTTTGTTTAACCACCGCCAAAGGGCTGTCCTCCGTTGTGACAATACCCTCCGCAGGCACCAGAGTTATCCCGTTTTCGGCAATTCCCAGTGCCTGAATACGGCTTTTGAGAACCTCGACATCGCCCGTGACAAGCACCTCGATGCCGAGCTCCTTCACCGCCATTGCCGAACCTTTTAAAATCTCGTCGGGAGCGTTGTCCCCGCCGAACCCGTCAATTACAATCTTCATAAATTCTCCGTTATCCCTGTTATGTCACGTCAGGGCACGCCTTAAATCCGCAAGCGAACGTTCGGCAAGCACCTCATATTTCTTCTGTTTATCGAGCTTCACATTCAGATCCGCGTCAAGCGGCGGAAGAAGACCCATATTCGCGCCCATAGGCTCGAAATCCACATACCAATCCTCGTCGTCCGTCCAATCGCAGACGTAAT
>CANRIQ010000156.1 GCA_947630655.1 uncultured Clostridia bacterium
GCGTCGGGAGCATTTCGGGGTGATATGACGCTATCGCGACATATGCTCCCGGCAGAAAAAGCGTGATAAAATACGCGCAAAGCCGCACTATTCTTATAAAAAACGCGTAAAACGGTTTTTGTGTGTAATCGTCAAGCGTTTGGAAATTTTCGATAAACAAAAACGGGACAATCAGCGCGAACGGCGTGCCGTCCACTAAAATTCCGACTCTGCCCTCGTAGAGCTTTGCGGCGAAAGTGTCGGGACGTTCGCAGGTTCCGCACTCCGAAAAAAACCAGCCTCCGCGACCCTCGAAATACGGCTGTAAATAGCCGCTTTCGAGGATTGTGTTGAGCTTTACGGAGCGAATTCTGCGCTTGACATTTTCAAGAATTTTCGGAGAGACCTTGTCGGAAATGTAGCAAATGCAAATGTCGGTGTTGGAACGTTCGCCTATCGTCTGCATTTCAAAAACCAGCGTCGGGGACTTAATTCGTCTGCGGATAAGAGCCATATTTGTGCGGATAACCTCCGTAAATCCCTCGCGCGAACCACGCACGTTAAGCTCGCTTGAAGGCTCGTCAACGCCGCGCGATTTGTAGCCCTGAATGCCTATTGCAATCGCTTTTACAATGCCGTCTATGAGGATAATTGCAAACCCCGACTGCATTTTTAAAATAAGCTCGCCGAGGTTTTTAATTTCAATCTGCTCGGCGGCGGTGAGATACACCTCGAAAAGGTATGTCAGCAGCATTTCGGGAGTTTTTGCGTCCTTATTTTCGATAGAATTCAGCTTGTTGTAAATAAGCTCCGCAAGCGTGTCGGTGCTGGTCATACCCTCGCAGGTAAGCACGGCAATTTTGTTTTGGCAGACCATTCCCGTTTTTATTATCACATCGGACGAATTGTCGGTGATAAGCTTTACATTTTTGAGATTATCCGAAAGCCTGTCCGAAAGCGGCAAAGTCGGCGAAATTCTCGTGCGAACAGCCTCGTTTTCCATTCTGTCACTCCTTTCGCATTGTTTAATTTATCTTTTCCAAATCGGGTAAAAATATGCAAAAAAATCGGGAGCAGAAAACTCCCGATTTGAAATTACACAAAGGAAAAACTACAATAAACTAAAACTCCCGATTAACAAATATTTTTTACTTATTTAATATCATAAGCATAATAGCAAAATAGTGAAACACACTTCCCGCGACGGTGAAAATATGCCAGACGGAGTGAAAATATTTCTTTGATTTCATCGCGTAAAACGCAATTCCCGCGGTGTAGCAAACGCCGCCTATCAGCAAAAACAACAGCGACAAAAACGAGCATTTCTGAAGCATCGGCTTTATTGCGAAAACAACTACCCAGCCCACCGCAATATAGCATACAACAGACGGCTTTCGGTACTTTTCAAGGTCGATTGAATTCAGCACTATCCCGAGCGCAGCCGCTCCCCACACCACGCCGAACAGCGTCCAGCCGAGCGCGCCGCGCAGCGGAACAAGCGTTATCGGAGTGTAGGTGCCCGCTATCAGAAAAAATATCGTGTCGTGATCCATTATGCGGAAAAACGTTTTCGCACGGCGGTTTGTAAGCGCGTGATAAAGCGTTGACATTGTATAAAGCACGATAAGCGACGCGCCGTAAATGCACGCGCTTACCACGCCCCACGCGTCGGAATAAAGAGCCGCCAGCACAATCAGCACAGCCGTTCCCGCGATGGATAAAAGCCCGCCCACGCCGTGCGTTACCGAATTAAAAATCTCCTCGCCGAGCGAATAACGCTTTGTTATATCAACTGCGGCTTGTCCCGTATTTTTCAAAGTTATCCCTTCTATTCTCCCAAAATAATGCGTTTTTACAGTTACAAATTAACTTATAACTATATTATATCCAAATCAGCCCCGATTTGTCAAGTATTATTTGCAAATTTTCCAAAAACTTTCACATTGTATAAAAATCGCTTGACAACGCCAAGGAAATCGGTTATACTGAATTTATTGAAGGGCGGTTTTGGGAGGCGTTATATGAAAAAAATTATCTCGGTCATCATCATTTCCGCGTTTTGCGTGAGCGTTTTGCCGGGGTGCGGAATTTTAAAAAATCTGCACGACAGAAATAAATTTCATCTGAAAAATATTGAGTGCGAAAATGCTGTAATTGACTGCCTGAACGGAGAATGCGAACCCGCAAGGCTGGCGGAATTGTTCTGCGAAAGATCGAAAAATCTGCATGACCTTGATCAGGAAATTTCAGCCGCCGCAGAATTTATCGACGGAGAATTTATTGCAGAAATTGACTGGTCGGACAGCAGCGGGCAGGAGTCGGCGACAGGCGGAAAAACGGACCTGTACGAAAGCCTTGTGCATACGCGCGGCGCGATAAAAACAGACGCGGGATGTGGCTATGTTATCAGCTTTGTGATGTGTCACGCAGATTTAGAAAACGATGACCTCGTCGGAATTTCCTACATAAAAATTTCGCTGGCGGACGATGAGGGGCATCCAATCGACGAATTTGGCGAATATTTTTTAATTGGAGGATAACAAAAAATCACCGCCATTTGCGCTTGCAGAGGGCGGTTTTTTGTCAAATCAAACGACTGAAAATTATTGCCGGAATTTTATTGTACAATTTTGAAAATTCACCCGCATATTCCACAACCTCTCCGCCAAAGCCGCGTTTAAATCTGTACAGCCCGTAGGCAGGGTGATTTTCCTCTTTGTAATGCGGAATTCCGCCAAAATCGTAAATCTTGCAGCCGCCGTTTTTTGCCCATTTTATCATTTCCCACTGCATTAAATAATTCGGGTACAGCTCGCGGAATTTTCCCGAGCTTGCGCCGTAAACGTAATGCGCGAATTTTCCGAAACGCACCGCGACCGCGCCCGAAATCGGCACGCCGTCGGCGTTTCTGCAAAGAAAAATTCTGCATTCGTCGGCGGTAAAGCTTTTTAGCATTCGCTCGAAATATTCGCGTTTACGCACCGAAAATCCGTCGCGTCTGCCCGTCTCCAGAAGCAGCGGATAGAAATCCGAAAGCGCGTTTTCGCCCCCGATTTCGCACCTCACGCCGCGCTTTTCAGCCTTTCTAATTCTGCACCGATAATCGGATTTAAATTCCCCGAAAACGTCTTCGCAAAGCCGATTTTCAAGGTTCAAAATGTAATTTTCGCGAACCTGAATTGTGGCTTTCCGCGGAGCGTTTTTTTCGTGAATAAATCCCGCGTTTTTTATGTAATCGGGAATTTCATCCTCCGTTAAAAGCGGGTCGAAGAAAAACTTGAATGCACGATATTTTTTCGCAAGAATATCTATTCCCGACATAATGTCAGAATAAACCTCGCTGCTCGAATTCCGCATAACAAAGCCCCTCGGCGAGTACATAAGCGAGCCCAAAACGGGAATTTTTCTTATCAGCAAAAGGCAGCCGCCGACGATTTCCCCGTTTTCGTCCCGCGATAAAATTATTTCGCTCTCCCAGTTGCATTTTACCTTTGCCCAGCGAAAAGACTGCATAAAACAGCCGTTTTCCCGCACAAAATCCTCATATTCCGCGATAACCTTTTCGTTGTTTTTATCTGCAATTTCCAAAAAAATTCTCCCCTTTTCAGGACAAAGTCCCGTGATAAATAAATTTTATCACTAAGGGGAGAAAAATGTTTTCGGATTTTCTTACGTAATTCTTACGATTTTATGATATTTTATTTTCGCTCGGGGGAAGCTGCCCGCCAAAGCCGCTCCCGTCGCCGTTTTCGGGAATTTCACCGCTCGGGGGAATTTGCCTTCCAAAGCCGCTCCCGTCGCCGTTTTCGGGAAGTTCACCGTCGGGAGGCAATTGACCGCCGAAACCGCCTTTATTCCCTCTGTCCCCGAAGCCGCCCTGCATACCGCCGTCGGGATTGCCAAAACCGCCGTCAAATCTGCCGCCGTCAAAGCCTCCGCCGAAGCTGTCGCCCGACGCTCCGCCGCCCGACACACCGTCGGTTGCGGTGACGGTCGTAAGCAGCGTTCCGTTCGCGAGAATGTCGTAATTTTCGCCCGATTTGAAATCAGAATCGGAGAAAATCAAAGACCCGCAATTTTTCGGAGTTGTAACGCTTAAAATAACGCTGCCGTCCGACGCGCGAACCTCAATTTCACTGCCTGCCGAAACCTCCGAATAAATCGAAATGCAGGGCTGCGAAAGCGCGCTCGGAGCCTGCGCCATGCCGCTCGCACCAAGGGCTATCAGCGTGCCGCCGCCTATGGTGTAGGATTTTTGATAATCCAGCGCGCCGTTGCCGGAATTCGTCGGTCCGAACACCGTTAAAACGCCGCCGTTCTGGGTTATCGTGCCGTTGCTGTCAACGCCGTCGCCGCCTGCGTCCACGGTTATCTCGCCGCCCGAAATTGAGATGTAATAATCATTAGTTGAACTATCGAACCCGAAAGCAGAGCCGTTGTCGCCGCCCGCAGCATTAAGCCCGTCGTCGGCAGCTTTTACATCGACAACTCCTCCCGAAATTTCAATATTTTTGCCCTCAAGACCCTCGTAGCTCTTAGAAACCGTTATCGTGCCGCCGCTTATCGTCAGCGTTTCATCGCTGTGAATTCCGTCGTCGCAGGACGAAAGCGAAAGCACGCCGCCCGATACGGTAACATTTGCGTTGGAGTGGACGCTGTCGTCCGCGGACATAACGCTTATTTCGCCGCCCTGAATTACGATATTTCCGCCCGCCTTAACGCCCTTTTTGCTTTCGGTGCTCTCGGTGTCGGTGGTTGAATTTGCGGAATTGCCGAAGCCCGCCATGCCG
>CANRIQ010000157.1 GCA_947630655.1 uncultured Clostridia bacterium
CTTCGCCGCGCTCGATAGCGTCAACCTGAACGCCTATCACCTGCACGCCGTATTTTTCGAGAATTCCCGCCTCGGAAAGCTCCGAACAGAGATTAAGCCCCGACTGTCCGCCCAAATTCGGCAAAAGCGCGTCGGGACGCTCTTTCTCGATTATCTGCGTGAGCCGGTTTACATTCAGCGGCTCGATATAGGTGATATCCGCGACATCGGGATCGGTCATAATCGTCGCGGGATTGGAGTTTACGAGAACTATCTCGTAACCGAGCTTTTTGAGTGCCTTGCACGCCTGCGTTCCCGAATAGTCGAACTCGCACGCCTGACCGATGATAATAGGTCCAGAACCGATTATCATAATTTTGCGGATGTCTGTTCTTTTTGGCATAATTTTTCTCCCTGTCCGTTTAGTTTATTAACAGCTTTATTTATTTTCTGCTGCGCTTTTATTCGTCAGCGTCACCGCGCCGTATTCTATAAGCTTCAGCAAATGATCCACTATCGTCGGGTCGAACTGCTTCCCCTTATTATTTTCAAGCTCACTTAAAATAACGTCCGCCGACAGACTGCTTCTGTAGCAGCGGCGGCTGTTCATAGCGTCAAACGCGTCGGACACGCAGATTATCCTCGCGATAAGCGGGATATTCTCGCCCGAAATGCCGTTCGGATAGCCCTTCCCGTCCCAACGCTCGTGGTGCGACAGCGCGCCGAGCCCTATATCGTCAATCGACGTGAAATCGCGGAGTATCTCCGCGCCGTAGACGGTGTGCTTTTTCATGACCTCGTATTCCTCGTCCGTAAGACGGGCGGGCTTTGAGAGAATGCTGTCGGGAATGTAGATTTTGCCGCAGTCGTGCATTAAAGCAATATAATACACCCTCTTGCACTCGTCCTCCGAAAAGCCCATGCTCTCCGCCAGAAGCCGCGAATACTGCGCCACGCGAAGCGAATGCCCCATAGTGCTGGGGTCCTTTGCCTCGATAAAGTTTACTATTGTCTGCATGGTCTGCTCAATTATCTTTTCATCGCGTTTCTGAAGCTCCAAAAGACGCTTTAAATTGAGCTTCAGAAGAACCATCGCCAGAACACAGCTAATCCAGATAACCCCAACACCCGACATTATCCAGAAAAACGGATTTTGCACAAGCTTTACCTGCATATGGTAATGAATTTCGCCCGACGAAAAATCCGCGACATAGCCCTTTTTCTGGTTTTCTATGTACATAATAAAGCCGATTGTCGCAGAACTGTCCTTTTCGGGGTCGTCGGGTTTCGCCGTAAGCGGCATATCCCCCGCCGCCTCGTCGGGATAATAGATGAAATAATCCCCTTTGTAAAGCCATATCATGGGTCCCGAAGGACCGGTAAAGTGATCAAGCGTAATATCGTATTTTGAATAATCCGCAAGATCCAACGTCTGAACCTTCTCTTCACCCGCAAGAACGCCCTGATGATACTCGAAATCGCCGTTCCAGGAATTGTCAACGCACATATCCTCGGGGATAAAAATCTTCGCCGTCCAGTCGTTTATGGTGTTTTTCGTGTTGTTGATAACCTTTATCTCGTAAATCGTCCCGACAGACTGATCAAAATACTTAACGTTATACCCGTCGTCCCACATTGCATCGGTTTCCCACGAGCCCGAATCGCCGCCGCGCGTGGAAACCTCAACCGTTATATCGTCAAAAATGTAGGTATTGCCCTCGCGCCTGCCGTTTGAGAGAGTTTCAACATGCTCCAGAGTGTTGGCAAAATAATTATTGATAAGCAATATCGAAAAGCCTATCAACAAAAAAGCAGGCAAAAAAATGCAAAGCAGTTTAAGCGTCTTTACCGACCTGTTCATCTTGTCATCACCCCGAACTATAATTACTTTAATTATAACAGCGGCAACGCCGCTTTTTCCCAACTTTATGTGCCAAATTTTTAAACGCCGTTCTCTGTAAGACAATTACATATATTTTTATTATAACATAATCGGATTATAAAGTCAATAGACTTCCGACAAAAAAGCCGAGGAAATCCTCGGCTTGCAAATATTGAATTATGCGACGATATTGAGCAACTTGCCCTTATCATCGTCCTCCAGCCCTACGTCAAAACGCTCCTCAACGGGCTTTGTCCGCGTAACCGTGGTGGTCTCGCCGCCCGAAACATACGTTTTTCCGCACTCGGGACAAATAGCGTGCTTTATCACAACGCTCTGATAAACTATCTCCCTGCCCTCGCGGTCGGCTTTCGCCTGATTGCGCGAAACATGCTCCTGCTCGTGACCGCGCACCGCCGCTTCTACCGCGCCCGGAGCAATTTTCGACGCGTTTTTGAAGGACACGCCCGGATCGTCCGACTCGTCCTGATAACGGCGGTTTTTGCAGGTTTCGCACTCGCCGTCGTCCTCCTGCTTTATCTTATCAAGGCGTTTTTGGAGATTGTCAATCCTGTTTTCGAGGTCCTTGATTTTTTTGTTATTCAGCGCACCGCCCGAACGCTCCTGCTCTTTTTCGTACTTGTCGCGCTCCTTTGTAAGACGCTCGATAGTACCTCTGAGATCGGTCAAATTGGTCTCGGAAACCGCGCCTGTTTTTCCCGCGCCGTTTATCGGCGAAGCGTTGGTTATAGGATTTATCGGCATAACAAGACCCTCCTTACCTCTTACTTCTTATTTCTTACTTCTTACCTCTAACTTCTTACCTCTAACTTCTTACCTCTATTATAGCACAACAGACAGATTTTGTCAAGCGGGTTGACAATTTTTGCATTTAGCTGTATAATAAAAATCGGAGAGAATAATCGCAATTATCGCTCGGAGGGGAAAATGCTTTTTAAAAAGAAAATTCGCCCGAACAAGAACTACCTGCACAACCAAAAACTGGATTTTTCCGGGTTCATAAACGGGCAGAGCGTTCACCCCGCCGCCCGTGAGACGCTTTTCGGGCGGTTCAAGGGCAAAGAGAACGGCTGCGGGTGGATTGCGGTGTGTACGGGGATTGTTCAAAAGGACACTGAACATTGCGGCGGAGGGGAAAATGCTTTTTAAAAAGAAAATTCGCCCGAACAAGAACTACCTGCACAACCAAAAACTGGATTTTTCCGGGTTCATAAACGGGCAGAGCGTTCACCCCGCCGCCCGTGAGACGCTTTTCGGGCGGTTCAAGGGCAAAGAGAACGGCTGCGGGTGGATTGCGGTGTGTACGGGGATTGTTCAAAAGGACACTGAACATTGCGGCGGAGGGGAAAATGCTTTTTAAAAAGAAAATTCGCCCGAACAAGAACTACCTGCACAACCAAAAGCTTGATTTTTCCGGGTTCATAAACGGGCAGAGCGTTCACCCTGCCGCCCGTGAGACGCTTTTCGGGCGGTTCAAGGGCAAAGAGAACGGCTGCGGGTGGATTGCGGTGTACAATGCGGTGCTGCTGTGCGGGGAGTTTGTTCACCCGAAGGACATTGTCCTGTACCTTGAAAAGTGCGGCGGAGCGGTGCTTTTCGGCGCGCTGGGAACCTTTCCGCCTGCCCTGCCGAGGTTTTTTAAGGCGGTCGGAATTCCCGCTGTCGGAAAATTGACGCCCGGGGCGTTCCTTACGCGGAAAAATCCCCCGCTTGACGAGCTTTGCAAAAGCTGCGCCGCGCTTATTATCTGCTATGCTCACAAAAAGGGAGCGCATTTTGTTGCCGCGGCGTACAAAAACGGCGTTTTTTTCGTGTACAACAACTACGGCTCGGAAAGTTCCCCGCGGGAATATGAGAGCCTTGAAAACGGTTTTTTCGGGAAGGACAAACGGCTTGTGAGCTACTGCGTTGTTTGCCCGAAAAACGGGTGAAATGCCGAAAATGCTTATATAAAAACGGCGTTTTCCGCGTGTACAACAACTACGGCTCGGAAAGTTCCCCGCGGGAATATGAGAGCCTTGAACGCGGGTTTTTCGGGAGGGGCAAAAGGCTTGTGAGCTACTGCGTTGTTTGCCCGAAAAACGGGTGAAATGCCGAAAATGCTTATACAAAAACGGCGTTTTCCGCGTGTACAACAACTACGGCTCGGAAAGCTTTCCGCGGGAATATGAAAGCCTTGAACGCGGGTTTTTCGGGAGGGGCAAAAGGCTTGTGAGCTACTGCCGGGTTTTGCCGAAAAATGCGGTTTAACATAACGGGAGATGTTGGTTTTGGGTTCGATTGATAAAAATAACAAGCTGAACAAGCCGAAAAAGCCGAGAATGCCAAAAATGCTCGCGGAGCTTTTTCTGACGTTTATGAAAATCGGATTTTTCACTATCGGCGGCGGGTACGCGATGATTTCGATTATCGAGGACAACTGCGTAGAAAAGAAAAAATGGATAACCCACGAGGAGATGATGAACGTTACCGTAATCGCGGAGTCCACGCCCGGACCTATCGCGATAAACTGCTCGACCTTTGTGGGCTTTAAACAGGCGGGATTTTTGGGAGCAGTCGCGGCAACCTTTGGCGTCGTTCTGCCGTCCTTTATTTCAATATTCATTATCGCGGTGTTTTTGGACAACTTCCTCGAAATAAAGCTTATCGCAAACGCCTTTAAAGGGATAAAATGCGCCGTCGGGGTGCTGATTATCGGAGCGGCGGTGAAAATGCTCTCGAAAGCGGATAAAAGCCCGCTTTTTTGGGGAATTTTCGGCGGAGCGGCGGCGATGATGCTGGTTATCGACTTTTTCGCGCTGAATTTCTCGTCGATAGCTCTTATGCTCGCGGCGGGCGCGGTGGGGCTGATTGCCTTTATGCTGACGAAAAAGAGGGGCGGTGAG
>CANRIQ010000158.1 GCA_947630655.1 uncultured Clostridia bacterium
CGATTTACGAGACGATGGTGCGTCTGGCGCGCGGAAACGAGGCTCTTTTGCACCCGTATGTCGACAGCAAGGGCAATTTCGGCAAGGCGTATTCCCGCGATATGTCGTATGCGGCTTCGCGTTATACCGAGGCAAAGTTAGAGCCGATAAGCGCGGAGCTTTTTGCCGAAATAGACAAGGACGCCGTGGATATGGTGCCGAATTACGACAACTCCACCGTTGAACCCGCGCTTTTCCCCGTGAGATTTCCCGCAATTCTCGTAAACTCCAATTTCGGGCTTGCGGTTTCCATGGCAAGCAATATCTGCTCGTTCAATCTGGCTGAGGTCTGCGAAACGGCGGTAGCTCTCATAAAAAATCCCGATCACAACGCGCTTTCCACGCTTAAAGGACCGGATTTTGCGGGCGGCGGGTATATCGTTTACGACGAGGCGGAAATGGAGAAAATATACCGCACGGGCGTAGGAGCGGTTAAGGTTCGCGCAAAATACAGCTTTGACAAGGACGCGCGCTGTATAGAGGTAACCGAAATCCCCCCGACGACCACCGTAGAGGTCGTTATCGATAAGGTTGTAGAGCTTGTAAAGGACGGCAAGCTGAAGGAAATATCGGCTGTCCGCGATGAAACCGATCTTTCGGGTTTGCGGCTGACGTTCGATCTGAAAAAAGGGTACGACCCCGACGCGTTTATGCAAAAGCTGTTCAGGCTGACGCCCCTGCAGGAGAATTTCAACTGCAATTTCAACGTTTTGATTGCGGGCACTCCGCGGGTTATGGGCGTTTACGAGATATTGAACGAGTGGACGGATTTCCGCAGACAGTGCGTAAAGCGCAGGATCTATTTCGATCTCGGCAAGAAAAAGGAAAAGCTGCACCTGCTTTTAGGTCTTAAGAAGATTTTGCTCGACATCGATTATGCAATAACGCTTATCCGCGAGACCGAGGAGGAAGCGGAGGTCGTGCCGAATCTTATGGTGGGCTTCGGCATTGACGAACAGCAGGCTGAATACGTCGCCGAGATAAAGCTGCGCAACATCAACCGGGAGTATATCTTAAAGCGCACCGATGAGACCTCTTCTCTTGAAAATGAGATTAAGGAAATGGAGGAGGTTCTGAACAGCCCGAAGAAGATTGATAAAATCATCATCGACGAGCTTAAGGAGATAATCGCGAAGTATTCCCAGCCGAGAAAGACGATGTTCCTGTACGATGTCGCCGAAGAGGAGCAGCTTGAGGAGGAAGAGCCCGAGGGCTATCCCGTGAATATTTTCTTCACGCGGGAGGGCTATTTCAAGCAAATTACCCCGAAATCGCTGAGAATGTCAGGCGAACAGAAGCTCAAGGAAAACGACGAGATAATCTTCTCGGCGGAGGTTCAGAGCACGTCGGAGCTTTTGTTTTTCACCAACAAATTCCAGTGCTACAAGTCCCGGTGTTCGGATTTCCCCGAGACAAAGGCAAGCGTTCTGGGAGATTTTGTCTCCGCAAAGCTCGGCATGGACGAGGGAGAGCTGCCCGTATTTCTGGCGGCGACAAACGATTTTTCCGAGACGCTGGTCATCTTTTTCGAGAACGGAAAGTGCGCGAAGGTGCCGCTTTCGTCGTTTGAGACGAAAACCAAACGCAAAAAGCTCCAGAACGCCTATTCCGAGCTGTCGCCCGTGGTGAATATGTTCACGGTTAAGGGAGACTGCGATTTTATTCTGAAATCCACGGCGGGAAAGGTGATAATGTTCAACACCGCGCTGGTTCTGGCAAAATCCGCGCGCGATACGCAGGGAGTTCAGGTAATGCGCCTTACAAAGGCAAGTTTAGCCTCCGTGCAGTTTGCGGATAACGTTCAGATTGACGATATCGAGCGTTACAGGATAAAAATGATCCCCGCCGCGGGAGTTTTGTCGGACGACGATATCGATCAGTTAAAATTGACCTAGTTTAGCAAAAATTTACAATAAAAGAATTCGGGAGGACAACAAAATGCTTACGGATATTGAAATCGCCCAGCAGGCGAAAATGATGAAAATCGGACAGATAGCCGAAAAACTCGGCGTTTCCGAGGAGGAAATCGAGCCTTACGGTCATTATAAGGCAAAGCTCTCGCAAAAGCTTTTCGACCGCACAGCGGACAAGCCCGACGGGAAGCTTATTCTCGTCACCGCGATCAACCCCACGCCCGCGGGCGAGGGCAAGACCACCACGTCGGTGGGGCTTTGCGAGGGCATGAACAAAATCGGCAAAAAGGCGTGCCTCGCGCTGCGCGAGCCGTCTCTCGGACCTGTTTTCGGGGTAAAGGGCGGAGCTGCGGGCGGCGGCTATGCGCAGGTTGTTCCCATGGAGGACATCAATCTGCATTTTACGGGCGATATGCACGCAATCACCGCGGCAAACAACCTCCTTGCGGCGATGCTTGACAATCATCTTCATCAGGGCAACTCCCTTAATATCAACGTCAAGAGAATTCTGTTCAAACGCTGCCTTGATATGAACGACAGGGCACTGCGCGGCTGCGTGGTGGGTTTAGGCGGCAGAATGGACGGCGTTCCGCGCGAGGACGGCTTCCAGATAACGGTTGCAAGCGAAATTATGGCAATTTTGTGCCTTGCGCGCGACCTTGACGATTTGAAGGAGCGTCTCGGGAACATTCTCGTGGCGTTCACCAACGACAACAAGCCCGTTTATGCGCGCGACCTTAAAGCCGTCGGCGCAATGACCGCTCTGCTTAAGGACGCGATTAACCCCAATCTTGTACAGACGCTTGAAAACAACCCCGCGATAATCCACGGCGGTCCGTTTGCGAATATCGCTCACGGCTGCAATTCCGTGAGGGCAACCCGTCTTTCGCTCAAATTGTCCGATTACACGATAACCGAGGCGGGCTTCGGCAGCGACCTCGGCGCGGAGAAATTCTTCGATATCAAGTGCCGCGCGGCGGGATTAAAGCCCGATTGCGTTGTACTTGTGGCAACCATCAGGGCGTTGAAATACAACGGCGGCGTTCCGAAAACCGAAACCGGCAAGGAGAACGTTGACGCTCTCAAAAAGGGCATAGTAAACCTCGGCGTGCATATTGAAAATATGCGCAAATACGGCGTTCCCGTGGTTGTCGCGATAAATCACTTCGCGGCGGATACCGACGCGGAAATTGCCGTTGTCCGCGAGTATTGCGAGGGCAAGGGCGCGAAGGTCGCGTTTTCGGACGTGTTCCTCAAGGGCGGCGAGGGCGCAATAGAGCTTGCAAACGCCGTTGTTTCCACGATCGAAAGCGAAAAGAGCAATTTCGCTCCGCTTTATGATGAAAAGCTCCCGATTAAGGAAAAGGTGGCAATTATTGCCAAGGAAATATACCGCGCAGACGGCGTTGTCTACACGGCAAAGGCGGAAAAGGCGATTAAGGAAATAGAGGAGCTGGGGCTTGACAGAGTGCCTGTCTGCGTTGCGAAAACGCAGTATTCGCTGTCCGACGACCCCGCAAAGCTCGGTCATCCGACCAACTTCACGATAACCGTAAGCGACGTCCGCGCAAGCTCGGGAGCGGGCTTTGTGGTGGTATACACGGGCGATATTATGACCATGCCGGGGCTTCCGAAGGTGCCTGCCGCGGAGAATATCGACGTGGATTCCAAGGGCGTTATCACGGGTCTTTTCTGAGTATATGGAATTTATTGCCAATTCCGAAGCCGAAACCCGCGAATTCGCAAAAACCGTCGCAGAACGCCTTCAAGCAGGCGACGCGGTGCTGTTTAAAGGCGAAATGGGCGCGGGGAAAACCGCGTTTACAAGGGGAGTGGCTTCATATTTCGGCTGTGAAAACGAGGTAAGCTCTCCGACGTTCGCGCTGGTGAACGAATATCGCGGTCAAATTCCGCTGTTTCACTTCGATTTGTATCGGATTTCAACCTTTGACGATCTGTACGCGACGGGTTTTTTCGATTACTTAGAACGCGGCGGGATAATGCTTATAGAGTGGAGCGAAAACGTTCCCGAGCTTTGCGAAGAGCTTGAAAGCGCGGTTTATGTGACAATTGAAAAGCTCTCCGAAAACAGCCGGAAAATTACCGTTTCGGGGAAGAGCTTCGGCTGAAAAGGGGTGGTTAGATGATACTCGGCATTGAATCCTCGGCAATTTCGGCGGGGTGCGCGTTGTGCGGCGGCGGCAAAGTTATAGCCGAGGAGTTTTTGAACACCAGTCACACGCATTCCGAAACGCTTATGCCGATGATTGCAGGCTGCCTTAAAACCGCGGGAGTAACGCTCTCCGATGTTGAAAAAATCGCCGTAAGCGCAGGTCCCGGGTCGTTTACGGGGCTGAGGATCGGCATAGCCACCGCAAAGGGGCTTGCTATGGGCGCGGGAAAGCCCGTCTGCGCGGTGTCGACTTTGGAGGCTATGGCGTACAACTTCGTCGGAATTGACGGGGTAATCTGCGCATGTATGGACGCTCGCAGAAAGCAGGTGTACAACGCGCTTTTCCGCTCCGAAAACGGCGTTATAACGCGCCTGTGCGAGGACAGGGCGATATCTCTCGAGGAGCTTTCGGGGGAGCTTTCGGAGTTTTGTGAGAAAATCTTCATCGTCGGCGACGGCGAAGCTCACAGACGATTTCACCGGGGGAAAATACACGCTTTCGCCGCCGATGCTGCGGTATCAGCGCGGAAGCGGCGTGTGCTTTGCGGCGGAAAACGCCGAAGCCCTCGACGCGGCAACGCTTATGCCGAGGTATCTGCGGCTTGCGCAGGCGGAGCGCGAGAGACT
>CANRIQ010000159.1 GCA_947630655.1 uncultured Clostridia bacterium
GTCAAACAACCTTTAAAGCGGAGTATTCCGCCCCTTTGCGCATTCCCGAACCGCCCTGAACAGCGGCATTCTGACGGGAACGAGTTGCCGAAAAGCCGCAGCCTCCTTAGAATGGGAGCAAGACCCCCTTTGTGCAGGTTTCCGAGCCGCACTACAACTGTCTTGCAAAAGCTGAACAGGCTTAAAAGCTGTCCTTAATCACCCTCGCCACAAGCTTTCTGAACAGCGGAGCAGCCTTGTCGGCGGTCTCCTGAACCTCCTTGTGAGTCAGCGGGTTTGCGGAAATGCCCGCCGCGAGGTTTGAAATGCAGGAAATGCCGCAGATTTCCATTCCCGCGTGCCGAGCCGCCATAGCCTCAATCGCGGTGGACATTCCCACGGCGTCCGCGCCAAGCCGCCCGAAAGCGCGTATTTCGGCGGGAGTTTCGTAGTTGGGACCCGTCGTCTGAAGATAAATTCCGCTTTTAAGGGGAACATTTTCCGCTGCCGCAGCGTTTTCGATAACCCCGCGCAGGCGTTTGCTGTAAATCTCCGACATATCGGGAAATCTAACTCCCAGCTCGTCGATATTCCGCCCGATAAGCGGGGAGGGGACAAACGAGGAAATATGGTCGGTTATCATCATAAAATCGCCCGCCTTAAACGAGGGATTTATGCCCCCTGCGGCGTTTGTGAGAAAGAGAATTTCCGCGCCCATAAGCTTCATAAGCCTTGTCGGCAAAACAGCGTCCTGCACGGAATAACCCTCGTAGTAATGCACTCTGCCCTGCATCGCGACAACAGGCACTCCCCCCGAATATCCGAACACAAACCGCCCCTTGTGACCTATAACGGTGCTTACGGGGAAGCCGGGAATTTCGCCGTAATCAAGCGTTTCGCGCACGTCCATCGTGTCGCAGAAGCCGCCCAGTCCGCTCCCTAAAATCAGCGCGAGACGGGGCTTGAACGTGATTTTTTTCGTTACCGCGTCGTAGCATTTCAGCAGCTTTTCATAAACCTCGTTTTTCTCGTCCATAATTATCCTCCTTTTTTGGCAATAAAGAAAAATCTCGGGAATTTGAATATAATTTCACCGTTTTCCCGGGCGGGATATTCTTTAAAAAGCTCCTCGGCAATTTCACCGATAAATTCGCTCTGTTCCGCTTCGGAGAGCGCGGCAAGGTAGGGCTTAAGCCCCGTCGATTTGTACCATTCGAGGATTGCGGGGACATTCGGCATTCGGTGATAATAAGTCGTTTCCCACAGCTCAAAATTGTCGGTAAGCCCACTTAAAATATCGAAATATTCCGACGGAGGAAGCGTTCCGAAAATGCGCTGCGGGCATTTTTCACGCCATTTTCCGCTTCCGCTTCCGCTTACCTTTCCGATAATGCGGTGTATCGGCTCGTTAAAATTCATCGGAATTTGCACCGCAAGCGTCCCGCCGTTATCAAGCATATCGAACACCGACGGCAGCAGTCTTTTGTGGTCGGCAACCCACTGAAAGCACGCGTTTGAAAACACCAGATCAAAGCACCCGCGAAGCCGAGACAAATCCCCCGAAATATCAAGCTTTATGAATTCGAGCTCGGGGGCGTTTTTTCGCGCGGCTTCAAGCATGGCGTCCGAGCTGTCCGCGCCCGTGATTTTCGCGTTCGGGAAGCGGTTTTGAAGCACCCTTGTGCTGTTCGCGGGACCACATCCAAGGTCGATTATCCGCTTCGGCGAGCCGGGAATTTTTGCGGCAAGGTCAACCGCGGGCTGCGTTCGCTGCGCCTTGAATTTAAGGTACAATTCGCTGTTCCAGTCGCTCATAAATTCCGCTCCTTTTTTGCATTTTCTGTCAACACAGCAGGAAAGGCTGCCGAAGCTTCAGCCGTTCGGAAAACGCTGCAAGACAATTGTAGTGTGTTTCAACGCCCGGCGGGGGAAACGCTCCCTTTTAAAGGGGCTGCACACGCGGCAAAAGTTGCCGAGCCTGCGCCCGGAAATCCGCAAGGTGGTAAAGCCGCCTACCTAACGTTTTTCGGCAGCGTGACCGTAAAGGTTGTCCCGCAGCCCTCGTCGGAGCAGGCGGTTATACTCCCTCCGCACAGCTCCAGAATTCGTTTCGCGAGCGGCAGACCCAGCCCGTTTCCGCGTGTCGCGTGGGACTTGTCCGCCTGATAAAACTTGTCAAAAATCCGCGGCAGAGCCTCCTTCGGGATACCGCACCCGGTGTCCGTCACCGTCACGGTTATCGCGTCCTTTTCGCTTTTGCAGGACACCACAATGCTTCCGCCGTTCGGGGTGAATTTCACCGCGTTGTCAAACAGGTTTGTCCACACATGCGACAAAAGCTGTTCATTCCAGTTAAATTCCGCTGCGCAAAGCCCCTCCATATTGATTTCGATATTCTTCTCCGACCATTTCGGCTCTAACCGCAGCATACAGGTCCTAAGCTGCTCGTCAAGCGAAAACGTCTCCTTGTCGGGGACAATATCGCGGTTTTCGAGGTTGGTAATCAGCAGCGTATTCTGCGACATTTCCGAAAGATATTCCGTCTCGTCAAGAATTATTTTCGCAAATTCTCTCTGCTGTTCGGGAGTAAGCTCCCCCTCGCAGAGCTGCCTTGCAAAACCTCGGATTGACACCAGCGGGGTTTTGAATTCGTGCGAAAACGACGAGATGAAGTCCTTTCTGAACAGCTCCGTCGAGCGAAGCTGCGCTGTCATTTCGTTAAAATCGCGGATAAGCTCGCGAAGCTCCTTTATCGTGTAACGCTCCACCCAGCCGATATCGAGCTGCACCGAAAAATCCCCGTCCGCGACCTTTCGTACAGCCTTTGTAAGCAGCGACAGCGGCTTTAACACCGCGTTTCCGATAGCGAACGCCAACAGCGACCCCACAATAGTGCTTGCCGCGACGATGCTTATCATATCGGTTGTGTTGGTTGTCCCGCCCATAACCATGTCTATAACAATTCTCGCGGTAAACGTCAGAATATCCGCTGCCAGAATTATCAGCGTCGACAAAACCGTAAGCTTTACGCCAAGGCGGTTTACCAGTCCGAAAAAACGGTCTGTAGTGGTGGGTTTGGATTTGTTTTTGTCCGTCATAGGCTGTCTCCCGCGTCCTCGGGGGAGAGCTTTACCGCCTTATAGCCTAAGCCCCTTACGGTTATAATCGAAAAATCGTCGTTCTGCCGAAAGCGTTCGCGAAGGCGGTTTATATGCACGTCAACGGTTCTCGCTTCGCTGTCGGAGTCCATCGACCAGAATTCGTCCATTAAATTACGTCTCGTAAAGGTTTTCCCGGGGAACGACAACAGCTTAAAAAGTATCTGAAATTCCTTCCTCGGCAGCACCGTCGACACCCCGTCCTTAATCACCGAAAACGAGTCGTAGATAAGCTCCGTGCCGCCTATGCGTATGCGCTGCTCCTCGCTTATTCTGCTGCGCCGAAGCAGTGCTTTTATCCTCAGCAGCATTTCAATTTCGTCAACCGGTTTTACCATATAATCGTCCGTCCCGAGCAGAAACGATTTTCTCACGTCCTCGGCGGAATCCTTCGCGGTAATGATAAGCACAGGCACCGAAAGCCCGCCCTCGCGGATAGCCTTAAGGCAGTCGAACCCGTCCATTTCGGGCATCATCACGTCCAGCACCACGAGGTCGATGTGATGCTCCGCGAGTATCTCCAATGCTTCCTCGCCGTTTGCCGCGGTAAACGGACAATAGCCGTTTTTTTCGAGGGTATATTCGTACAGTCTGCGGATATTGGGCTGATCGTCGGCTATGAGAATATTGAACAAAAAAAGCCCTCCTTTAAACGTGTACGAATTGTATTATTAAACTCCCTGTGCGAGATAATCTTCCTGCTCCTTTGTAAGAACGTCGATTTCAATGCCCCATGCCGCCAGCTTTCTCATTGCCACCTTGCGGTCGATTTCCTTCGGAACGTTTACGGTTTTGTGAACGTCCGAGCGCAGCTTGTCCGAATTTTTGGCAATATATTCCGCCGACAAAGCCTGAATTGCAAAGCTCATATCCATAATTTCCGCGGGGTGACCGTCGCCCGCCGCGAGGTTTACAAGCCTGCCCTCCGCGATAACGAAAACGGTGTTGCCGTTTTTCAGCCTGTAGCCCATGATGTTGTTTCTTGCGACATAGCTGTCGGCTGCCATTTCCCGCAGCTTCGCCATATTTACCTCAACGTCAAAATGCCCCGCGTTGCAGCAAATCGCGCCGTCCTTCATGTTCAAAAACGCCTCTTCGCCGATAACGTCCGCGCAGCCCGTGACTGTCACGAAAAAGTCGCCGATTTTCGCCGCCTCGCGCATAGGAAGCACGGTAAACCCGTCCATTACCGCCTCCATAGCCTTGATCGGGTCGATTTCGGTAACTATAACTTTTGCGCCCAGTCCCTTAGCCCGCATAGCAACGCCTTTTCCGCACCAGCCGTACCCCGCCACGACAACGTATTTTCCCGCGACGATAAGGTTTGTTGTGCGGTTGATGCCGTCCCAGACGGATTGACCCGTGCCGTAACGGTTGTCGAACAGGTGCTTACAGTCCGCGTCGTTTACGAGAACCATCGGGAACTTAAGATCCCCGGCTTTGTCCATAGCAAGCAGGCGCGTAATACCCGTGGTTGTCTCCTCGCAGCCGCCCAGATCATAGAACAGCTTGCAGAAATCGAAGGTCTTACCAGCCAGCTCAACCGCACGCT
>CANRIQ010000160.1 GCA_947630655.1 uncultured Clostridia bacterium
TTTCGACCGGCAGCAGGACTCCGCGACCCGCTGACGCCGCACTGCACTGCACGGGGTTGAACCCGAGCGTCTGGAGAGCCAGAATTGCCTCCGAAAAGCTGTCGCCGCCCGCCGCAGGCGAGCCCCCAAGCTCCGCAGAAGAAATGCTCTGATTTTTCGCGACCTTGTCCTTAAGCTCCAGCACTATCCTCTGAGCGATTTTCGCGCCTATGCCGGGAGATTTTGTAAGCGTCTTGCTGTCGCCCGTCGTAATACACAAAGCGAGCTTCGACGGCGTTATATCCGACAAAATCGACAACGCAGCCTTAGGTCCCACGCCGTTTACCGAAATAAGCTGCTTGAAGCTCTGAAGCTCCAAATTATCCGCAAAGCCGAACAAATCAAGCGAATTTTCGGTTATGTGCAGATAAGTGAACAGCTTTACCTCGTCCAGATCGCGGATTTTCGCCAGGGTGTTCATTGTCGTGCGGCAAGCATAGCCAACGCCCCCGCATTCCACCACCGCAAGACCCTGTTCCCAATAAACCAACTCGCCTTTAACGCTGTAAATCATTGTAAAATCCTCGCTTTACGTCCTTCTCATAATCTCCGACAGCCGCGACGCCCCCGTATGCCCGTGGCAGATAGCGATAGCAAGCGCGTCCGCCGTGTCGTCGGGCTTTGGAATTTCCTTTAAATGCAGAATATTTTTCGTCATTTCCTGCATCTGGTGCTTTTCCGCGCGACCGTACCCCGTCACCGCCACCTTCACCTGAAGCGGCGTATACTCGAAAATCGGGACGTTTTTCTGCGCCGCCGCAAGCATTATCACTCCGCGCGCCTGCGCAACGTCAATTCCCGTCGTGATATTCGTGTTAAAATACAGCTTCTCAATGCTCATGCAATCGGGCTTGAACATCTCGATAACGCTTGAGGTGTCGCTGTAAATTTCTTCCAGACGCTTATCGAACGGCGTTTCGGGATTTGTCGTAATCGCACCGTAATTCACCGTTTTAAAGTGAACATTGTCGAACTCCAGCACCCCGTACCCGACGATAGCATATCCCGGGTCAATTCCCAAAATTCTCATGTGTAGCTCTCGTTGTCGGTAACGTAAGACCGCACCCGAAGCGGTATTCCCATGCGCTCCGAGAGTTTCCTGCATTCCTCAATTTCCTCGGGCGTTATCACATCCACCACCGTAAACGCCGTTTTGCAAATTTTTTTCATATCCTCCGCAAAACGAAGCATTTCACCGAACGCGCCGCCCTCGCCTTTGCAAAGCTCTTTATTCGGGCGGGTGACCTCGTTGTAACGCTCTTCATTCGGAGCGTTAAGGGAAATCGAAACGCTGTCAATAAGCCCCTTGAATTTCTCAACATCGAAGTCTTTGTGAATAAGCCTTACAAGACCGTTGGTGTTAAGCCGAATTTGAAGCCCCGAATTCGCCTTAATATACTCCGCGGTTTTGAGGAGCATATCCACCCGCACGGTGGGTTCTCCGTAGCCGCAGAAAACAGCCTCTGTCATGCCCGTTTTATCGAAATTATCAAAAGCCGCGCAGATCTCCTCAAAAGACGGCTCGTGCTCAAGCCACAGGCTGTCGTTGTCCTCGATGCTGTCGCCGTTCTTCCTTATGCAGAAAACGCAGTCGCACGGACAGCCGTTTGTGATGTTTATATAAAGCTTTCCCTCGAATTTGTAAAAAATTGTCATAAATAATCCCCTTCTTCTCTAAAATATACCTTATTATTATAACACTTTTTAATCCCGTTGTCAACAACAAAAAAGCCGCTTTGGAAAAATCCGCCGCGGCTTTATTTCACACGTCATCGCCCTCGAAAACCTCTTTTGACACCGTCGGCTCGGTGTGAGGAATGCTGTTTATAACATCCAAAAACAGATTTTCTATAACCTTTGTATAATCAATGCTTATCCCAAGCACCTTCGCTTCGTCGGCAAAGCCGCCCGCCATGGATTTATGCCCGCCGCCGCCGCCGACGTCCTTCAAAGCCTCGGAGATTATAAGCCCCGCGTCGCGCTCCTCATACTCGCTTCGTACCGAGAATTTGAACCCGTTATTCCGCCTTGTATACACCACCACGAAGTTTACCCCGTCGACGTCCAGCACAAAATCCGACACCGTCGCCATAAAAGCGTCCGAGCACGCAAAATTAAGCTCCGCGAACGCCACTCCGTTGCAGATCTCGACCTTGCGCATACTGTCCGCAAAGGCGTTAAGCTCGTCAAACTCAATCTCGCTGGACTGGAAATGACGAATAAGCTGGCTGTTGGCTTTAGGGAACAGATAGCTGTAAATATCAACATCAAGCTGGGTCACTCCGCGCGTAAAATCCCTCGTATCACACTTTATCCCGTACAGCAGAGCCGTCGCGACCATTTCCGACATTCTTATTTTATGATTGCGGTAGTAATCCGCGATTATCGTAGCGCAGCTTCCCACAAGCCGTATATCGCTGTACTCGTAACCGTTGTATTCGCCCGTAACCGGGTGGTGATCGATGCAGGCGATTTCGTTTCCGATAAGCTCGCGGATATTCGTGTTGCCCTTTTGCGCGTCCACGGTGATTATGTAATCCTCCGCGGTCATATCCTCAAGATCCTCATCGGTTGTCATTTCAATGCCGAATTCCGCGACCATATTTGCCGTCGTGGCGCGCTCGACATTGCCGTGATGACAGATAATAGTCTGTATATCAAACTGCCCGAGAAGCACCTGAAGCCCGTACGCGCTTGCGATAGCGTCGGGATCGGGGAAATTATGCGTCTGGATAAAAACGCGGTGCCCGCGAAGCAGCTTTACCAAATCGCCCAAACGGTTAGACATAAGCGTCTCTCCTTTTGTTCCTTTACATTCTTTTACAGTGGAAAAACCCCACACCATATATTTTAACATATTATTCCGAATTTTACAAGAGAATTTTTCCCCGTTTTTCAACTTTAACAACAATTTTTTGCAATATAGACATTTTACCTTAATTTATCCGATAATTTTGCAAGAAAATTACTTAAATAATAAGAGTTAATAAGAGTAAAATAAAGTTAAAACCGATGTAAAGGATATGATGAAATGAAAAAGCCTATAAAGCTGATAATTGCCCTGCTGGCAGCGGCAATGCTCAAAACTACAGCCTTCGCGGAATACGACAGCCGAAAAATCGCATGGGGACTTGGTCCCGCGGTGGACGAGCATAACCGCCCCTCGGACGCTGTTTCGGCGCAGGAAAAATACAACGACCTTCACACGCTGTTTGTCGGGGACGCGGAAAACAAGCGGCTGTGGCTGACGTTTGACGAGGGATACGAAAACGGGTGTACGGGGAAAATACTTGACATTCTCGCGAAAAAGGGCGTAAAAGCGGCGTTTTTCGTAACATATGACTACGCCAAGGACAACCCCGAGCTTATCCGACGAATGATCGACGAGGGGCATACCGTGGGAAATCACACCGTGTCGCACCCATCGCTTGCAGAATGTTCCGAAAGTGAGATTTACGACGAGCTTTCGGGGCTTCACAGCTATATAAAGGAGAATTTCAACTACGACATGTATGTAATGCGCCCGCCGAAGGGAGAATTCTCCGAAAAGGTGCTTGCCTGCGCGCGGGATATGGGTTATACTACGGTTTTGTGGAGTTTTGCATATCAGGACTGGCAGACCGACCGCCAGCCCGACCCGTCTGCGGCATACGAGAAAATCACCTCTAAAACGCACAACGGCGCGGTTTATCTGCTGCATGCGGTCTCCGAAACGAATACCGAAATACTCGAAAGCGTTATCGATTATTGGCAACAAAACGGCTACGTCATTACTCCTATGTAACAAAAAAGGCGGCTTTGTGTGCCGCCTTTAATTTAATTTGTATAATAAAATAAATAAGACTGTAGAGAAAGCCTTAGATGCTAGGAAGAGGCTTGTCGACTAGCCTTTGTGGCTGTCGATCAAGCCTCTGACAACACAGATGAGGCTTTATCTACAGTCTGTTATTCTTCAGCTAATTGAGTGAAAACATCTGCCGTGCGGGCTGATGGACGTTCAAAGCACTGCGAGCTTACAAAATAGATTTTTGCGCCGCTGTTGACAAAGCCCGAAAGCGTGCTGTCCGAGGTTATATCCGACCGCGACAGCGTATCATCAGCCACAATGCACTCCGGTGTGCCGTCAATCTCGTCCGCGGAGAGATAGCCGCCCTGCGAGGCGATATTCTCCCCCGCAAGGCTTAAAACCGCGCTTTCAAAGGTGTCCGCGCCCGCTATCGTGAGTTTTCCCGTCACATAGACGAATTTCCCGAGCGTAACTCCTTCCGCGGCGTTTTTCAGAGCGGTTTCGGCGGATTTTGCAGCTTCCGTGCATTTTTCAGTCTCCTTTTCGCCCTCGGAAAGCTCTTTCCCGTAAAACGCCCTTGCAATATCACTGTAAAGCGCGGTGTACTCCTCGATATTCGTCGGAGAGAGAAGCCGGAGCACCGCAATGCCCGAATGCTCCAGAGCGTAGGCTTCACGTTCCGAAAGCGGAGTGAGCGTGAAAACAGCGTCGGGCTTCAGGGCGATTATCGCGTCAATATCGGGGTTTTCCGCGCTTCCGACCTTTTGTGCGGAAATGTCGTCGGGGAAGTCGCAATAATCGCTTATACCGACAAGAGTTGACTTAAAGCCTAATTCGCAGACTAT
>CANRIQ010000161.1 GCA_947630655.1 uncultured Clostridia bacterium
AACCGCCTCGATAAGGCACTTATAAACCGCCGTATCAACCTCGTTTTCGTCAAGAGCCATATCCAAAGTGCTTTGATACTTCCTCGCTCTCGCACGGAAAACAAGCGTTTTTACCTGCGCCGAAAGCATTGCCGCAGAGCTGTTTTTAAAGCCCTCATAGGTGTGATAAAGCCCGTCGAACGCGGATTTTCTCAAAACCCTGTCGGGGCTTTGCACAAGCGGGATATAGCTTTCGTGCGTTACCTGGTGAAGCTCCCCGTCCTTATCAACCGCGTCGGGGAATTTCAGATCCGCGTCGTTGAACATGGAATAAATCGTTTCGGGAGTTCCGAGCATTTCCCCCGCAAGAGCCATTAAACGCTCCTCGTTTTCGGACAGAATATGCGCGCGTTTGCGCCGAACCCTGTCGAGTGCCTTTCTGTAAAGCTCGAGCCCGGGGCAATTCTTGAAAAACCGCTCCATATCCTCGTCAGAAACCTCGAGAATTTCGGGCACGACAAACGCCGAAGCCCCCGATATCTTCACCAGAAGCATCTCCAGCCTTCCGCACATATCCTGATACTTTGCAACGCGCGTGTCCTCATCGCCCTTGCGCTGGGCGTAATTTATAAGGCTGTCGAAAAGCAGCGTGAGTTCGTCGTCAAGCCTGAAATATTCGAGCATCGCGTCCCCGCTCCCGTGCAGCTTCCCGCGGTATCCGCTGATTTTATCGGCATACTCCCCCGCTTTTGCGAGATCCTTCTCCCAAAGTTCGTCGGAGGCGTAAATATCCTCGATAAACCACTTATTCTCGGCGGAAACGTCCGCCCTTACAGGTATTCTTTCCGGCATAAAATTCTCCTTTATCTCTCGCGGCGTTCCGCGAGGAAAATTCCCATATCCTTCAACATTTCGGGAATATCGTAAATCATTTTCCCGTCAACCGTTACGGCAAAGCTCTCCGCAGGGTGTTCGTCGGATACCATATCCCATGCGCAAACGTAATTTTCCGTTTTCGGAATATCGTGTTCGGTAAAGAACAGCTCATATTTTTGGAAATCTTTGCTGAACAAAACGACAGAATTGTACTCAATCGAGAAAAATTCCTCGCCGCTGTCATGACACCCGAACCCGAACGCCGCAATTCCGTCGCTGTACAGAATATTTCCCACCCGCGCCAGCACCGTCGACGCCTGCGCCTGCGAAAGCCCGTCGATATAATAAACGTCAGTATGCAGCGAATGCTCGATATCGGGCTCGTTGTTTTTGTTTGTGGGAAGCTCCAGAATAAAGAACAGCGGTTCGTCGTGCATACCTATGAAATGTATCATCATCGCACCAAGTTTATCCGCCCCGACATTCGCGATTATCCTGTCCTCACACACGGAATAGCACTCGAAAAGCCTTTCCGGGAACGGGACCTTGCACCCGCGTCTCATAAGCAATTCTTTCATAATTCACACCTAGCGCATTCGCTTGCGGATTTTGGGCTTAATCAGCTTCTCAAACACCTGCGCGAACACTCCCAAAAACAAATCGTACACAACAAAAGCCAACGCTCCCATACCGAGCAGAATAAGCGAGCCGTATTTTCCAAACTCGTTTGCGTCGTCCAGAAGATGCTCCATACCGAAAAGGTGAATAAGCAGCATATACGCGCCCACTGCGGAAACGGCGTATAAAGCCATTTTCACGACAAATCTCAGCGGCGCAAAGCGTATTTTCTGAAAATAATCCCTTATCGTCGGATAATACCCCAGCAAAAACAAAAACATCATCGACGCCTCGTAATTCATTGTTATCAGAAAACAAAGAATTGACACGGCGATATAGCTTATCAGCCCGTATTTTACGCCAAGCTGCTCGCGTATAACCCAGATGAGAATGCCTGCCGCGGCGGGACTTACATATTCAAACGTCGGAACCATTCCGAGCATGAACATCAACGCCAGCGCAAGCCCGCTCATTATCCCGCAAAGCGACACGGTATACCCAACGCTCGGATTATTCTTTTCAGACATTATCTGCGCCCCTGTCCGTAAAACTCCATGCTCTTTTCTTTGCGCTCTCTGCCGTCGCGAAGCAGCTCCTTAAGCGTGTCTATATCATCGTTTACCATAGCGTCGCGGTATTCCGACAGCGACCCGATTATAGAATTTATCTCAAACAGCAACGCCTTTTTATTGCACATAAATAGACTTGACCACATTTCCTCGTTTAAATACGCCACTCTTGTGAGATCTAAGAAGCTCCCCGCCGAAAAACCGTCCGCGCGGAACAGCGACGGGCTTTTTACATACGCGTTTGAAACAACGTGCGCCAACTGCGACGTATACGCGATATTCGCGTCGTGCTGTTCGGGAGTGGCAACAACGACTTGTCCGAAATTCATACAAGCCCCAAGCGTTGAAACAAGGTCAATAGCTATCTGCGGGGTGCTTTCGGTGGGCGTGATTATAAAGCTTGCCTTGTTGAACAAATCGGCTGAAGAATAATCAAACCCCGAATGCTCCGTACCCGCCATAGGGTGAGTGCCGATGAAAATAACGCCCTTTTCCTCCAGAACGGGGGTACAGTTTCTCACAACATAGCCCTTAACGCCGCAGATGTCCATGACAATAGAGCCTTTTTTGAACTTATCCGCGTTATTTTTAACGAACTCCACAATAGCCATAGGATAAAGCGCGACTATCGTAAGATTAGCCTCGCAGAGCTTATCTGCGGAGATTTCCTCGTCTATCGCCCCAAGCTCGAGAGCCTTTTTAACGGTTTCGGGATCTTTATCGATGCCCATTATGTGATGAAAGGTATTAGCCTTAAGAGCCTTGCAGATTGACCCGCCGATAAGACCCAGACCTACGACCGCAATATTCATTGTCAAATTCCACCTTAAAATTTAATCATCTATATTATACCACTTTACCCGAAATTTTTCAAGGTTTTTTACCTATTTTTGCAAAAAATCATTCAAGCGGAACATAACCGCTCTCATCAATTATCCTTTGACCCTCATCGGACAAAATCCACCCGATTAAACCGCGCAGGTTTTCGTTTTCATCGTCTTTTCGGCAGACAGCGTAAAAATTCGACGAAAGCGGGTATTCCCCGTTTGCGATGTGTTCTTTATCGGGATAAACGCCGTTTATCGACAGCATTTTAACGCCCGAATTCCCGACCATTCCCTCTACGTAATATCTGAACGAAAAACCGATTGCGCTGCCAGTAAGCGCGGCAAAAGCATTGCGTTTTATCTTTTCCCCGCCCATAAACGACAGCATCCGCGTCTGCGAACCGCTCCCCTCATTTCTTTCGAGCGCGTTTATCAGGCGGTTTTTTCCGCCGACCTCCGACCAGTTACGGATTTTCCCCGAATAAATATCTCTCACCTGCTGTTCGGTAAGAGAATTAACGGGGTTTTCGGCATTCACGATAAAAACGAACGCCTCGCGCCCTATCGGGATAAGCTCCAGCTCCACGCCCTTTTCGTTCGCGTAAGCTAACTGTTCCTCGGACGGCTTCGCACAGAAAATCAGATCCGCTTCTCCGTCAACTATCGCCTTGTAAGCACCGCGGGTGTTGGTATAATGCAGCGCGCTGTCGGGGGTGAAATTCTCTCCGTCAAAAATAACGCTGCCGTCCGGGTAAACCGCGTTTACAAACGCCGAAAACACGGGGTAAAGAGCCGCCGCGCCGTCAATTACGGGCAAATCGCCCGTGAGCTTAAACGAGGAATTAAGCTTTACTATTTCCGAATTTTCCTCAAACGGGAGATATTTGGAAAGCTCCACCGATTTTGCCTGCATAGACGCGGAATTGGGGTTAATATAGCGTTTTGTGACAACATTGTAAACCGCAATGTCAAACGCCGCGAACACCGCCGCCACAAGCGCGATTGCGAGAATTTGTTTTGCAAGCTTCATATTATCCTCCGTTTGCGATGTAGGAAATTATCGACGCGTGCTGATAAAGCTGAAAAGTATAAATCACCAGAGCCGCCGAAGCTGCCGCCCCGACAACGCACACCGCGATAAGAATACCGTAAAAAATCTTGTCCTTCATAGCTTCCCCTTCACATATTCGCAATAACCAGCATTGTCAACACAATAAAGAAAATCATACAGCTTACCAGCACGCCCGCGATAATCCCCGTCACGATAACGGGAATTCTGCGTTTTCGGCGAAGAGGGGCGTTATCCTTCGGCGTTTTCAAAAACCTTACCAGCATTATGACAAACACCACGGCAGCCGCCGCGGGCAGCCCGTAAATTATCCCGTAAAACAACAAATCTAGCGGATCCATAAAACCTCCCAAACTCAGAAAAATATATTTATTTTATTATACAATATAAACTCCCCGTTGTCAAGCATGAAAAAAGGGCATTGTCTCCAATGCCCTCTTGTTTATCAAGCCTTGCCGACAGAGCCGAAAAGTTCCATTTTCTCCTTGACGGTAGCCTTGATAGCTTCCGCGCCGGGAGCGAGCAGCTTTCTCGGGTCAAAGCCCTTGCCCTGCAAGTCCTTGCCCTCTTCAATGTACTTTCTTGTAGCTTCCTGGAACGAAAGCTGGCACTCGGTGTTTACGTTTATCTTCGCAACGCCCAGAGAAATCGCCTTCTTAATCATATCCGCAGGAATTCCCGTACCGCCGTGAAGCACCAGCGGCATATCGCCG
>CANRIQ010000162.1 GCA_947630655.1 uncultured Clostridia bacterium
CGGGGGCGGCGGGCAGAATTCTATTGATACTTACGATGTTTATCGGGAGAATAGGTCCTGTGTCGCTGGTAATGTCGCTTGTTATGAACAGCCGCGAGCGCAAGAGCATTGTCTATCCCGACGGACATATCCTTATCGGCTGATGAGTGGGGGAGTTATGCAAACGGAGGAATTTCAGTTAGGACCGCTTAAAATGTTTGTGTCGCAGGATCACAGGTTCGGCACGGACGCGTTTTTGCTTGCGCATTACGCGAATATTCACCGTTCGGACGCGGTTTGCGATCTCTGCACGGGGTGCGGGATAATTCCGCTGATTTTCTGCAAAAAAGACCCTCCGAAAACGATTTACGCCGTGGATATTCAGGAGGAGGCTGTTGAGCTTCTCAAAATGTCGGTTGCCGAAAACTCTTTAGAGGAAACGCTTTACCCCGTTTTATGCGATCTTAAGGACATTCCGAACAGCGTTATCCCGTGGGAAGCATTGGACGTTGTAACGGCAAATCCGCCTTATATGACGGGAGGCTCGGGGTATGAAAAGCTGTCGAAGGCGCAGGCTATAGCAAGGCACGAGCTTTTGTGCGGAATAGGCGATGTCTGCCGCGCGGCGGCGAGACTCCTGAAATACGGCGGAAGGCTTGTCATGTGCCACCGTCCCGAGCGGCTTGCGGACGTTTTGTGCGCTATGCGGGAGAACAGGATAGAGCCGAAGTCCGTCACATTTGTGTATAACCTTTTTAACGAGCGTCCGTGGCTGTTTCTTGTAAGCGGGAAAAAGGGCGCGGCGGCGGGAATGAACGTCGAAAAGCCGTTTGTTCTCCAAAACGAGGACAGAACCTATACAAGGGAGTATTCTGAAATATATGAGTGATAACGTCGGGACGGGGAAGCTGTCTATTGTCGGCACGCCCATAGGAAACCTTGCGGATATAAGCCCGCGCGGGGTGGAAGCTCTCGAAAAGGCGGACTGCATTGCCGCGGAGGACACAAGGGTGACGATGAAGCTGCTTTCGCATTTCGGGATAAAAAAGCCGCTTGTTTCCTGCTATGCTCCAAAGGAGCGCGAAAAAAGCGAGCAGATAATGGAAATGCTTTTCGAGGGTAAGCACATCGCGCTTGTAAGCGACGCGGGAATGCCGTGCATTTCCGACCCCGGGGCTTTGCTTGTGAAAAAATGCGCCGAGAGCGGAATTCCCGTCGAGGTTATCCCCGGGTGCAACGCTGCAGTGGCTGCTGTGGCGGTATCGGGTCTGGAGGTTGACAGGTGGATCTTCGAGGGGTTTTTGCCCGTTCCTAAAAGAGAGCGTTTCGATCGGCTTGACGAGATAAAAAATCTCCCGCACGCGCTGGTTTTCTATGAAGCTCCGCACAAGCTTCGGCAGACTCTTTCCGATTTGTGCGAGTCGCTAGGCGGGGAGCGGCAGGCTGCCGTTTGCAGGGAGCTTACGAAAATTCACGAGGAGGTTATCCGAGGCACGCTTTCGGAGCTTTCAAAATTCTACGGCGAAAACGAGCCCCGTGGGGAATTTGTTATCATTGTGGGAAAGCTTGAAAAGCGCGGAGAAAAATTTACATTGGAACAGGCGAAAAGGCTTGCCGAGGAGCTTGTAAAAAACGGAGAAAAGCTGTCGGAGGCATGCAGACAAGCGGCAAAGGCGACGGGCGTCCCCAAACGGGACATTTACTCCGCGCTTTCAATACAAGAATAATTTCAGGAGGTTATTATGGAAAAAATCGTCAAGAAAAATGTAGGTCCTGTCGGGAAAACTGTTATCCCGATACTTTGCGCGGTGGTGGTCGTTGCGGCGGCGATAGCGTACATCTGCGTGAAAATCGCCGATGAAATGCGCTACAACGAGAAGTGGAAGGATTACGACGAGTGCGGGTGGCATTAAGAGGTTAGAAGTAAGACGTAAGAGGTAAGACGCGGTAATCGCTTTGCGAATATTGCGGTTTGAAAGAGGAAAGGTATGTTGTTTCGGGAGTTTAAGGATAACGGGAACGGGTGGTTTAGCGTTTTTTACACCGGGACTTGGAAAAGCAGCTGGGAATTTATGCTTGACGCGGTGCAAAATCTGGTTTTAGACTTCGGAAACGATTTACAGCGCGCGGCGTACAACGACCTTGACAAAGACGACGTTGATATTCTTGCCGAGGTGAAAGCAAACGGCGGGGATCTTCGCCGCTGCCCCTCCCTCAGAACCGAGAGAAGCACTCTTTCGGCGGCGGGAATAAGCTCGGTTATGGAATGCCCGTTGCAGGTGGTTTTTGTCAATCAATCCGCGGCGGTGAAGCTGGACTGCCCCGTAAAAGAGATTTTTGAAAAGCACGGCGAACACGTTTTCGACAACTACATGAATTCCGTTGAAATAAGAGCCTACTGCGCGGACGCGGCAAGAAACGCCGCCGCCCCGAAACAGGATTTACCGAAATGAAGACAATAACTCTCCCCGACGGGCGCGAAATTACCTACGAGCTTACGAGAAAGCGCGTTCGGAACATAAATTTCCGCGCGAAGGAAAACGGCGTTGTCGCGGTTTCGGCGAATTCGCGCGTTTCCGTCCGTGAGATTGAGGAATTTCTTATACAGCGCGCGGAGTTCTTTTTCAAGGCGTTCGAGCGTCTAAAAAAACGCGCCGAAGAAAGCGGACTTTCCGAAACGATTGCCCCAAACGCGCAGTCTGTGCGCTGGCTCGGGCAGGATTTTCCCGTGCGGGTAATCCCGAATTCCCGCGAATGCGCGGTTATCGACGAGAACGAGGTGCGCGTGTTTACCCGCCGCGGCGATGAAGCGGAATACGTGACAGCCCTTATAAAAACGGCGCGTGAGAGGCGTTTTCGCGCCCTGTGCGGTGAGCTTGACAGCGAGGTGCGCGGTGAGCTTGAAAAAAGGGGCTTTTCGCCTCCGCCGACAGTTATAACCATAAAGGATATGAAATCGCGCTGGGGAAGCTGTTCCTACACGCGCGGGCATATCTCGCTTAATATCCGCCTTGCGGCGTACCCGAGAAGTACAGTGCTGTCGGTACTCTGGCATGAATACGCGCACTACTGGCACCACGACCACTCTGAGAGATTTTACGCGTTTTTGCTGGAGATGTTCCCCGAATACCGAAAGTGGAACAATCTTTTAAAGAATAATTTCTAAAAAGTCAAGTCTCAGGCTGTAGAGAAAGTCCCGGATGCACGCATTATGCGCTTGCGCGCAAAACGCTGAAGTGCCGTTGCAACTAGCCTTTGTGGCTGTTGCAAGTGGCACTGACGACGCCGCATTATCCGCCTGCGGCGGAAAACGCTATGGGGCTTTATCTACAGCCTGCAAGAAAGCCGAAAGGCTTTCTTTTTTTATAAGCAAATATTACCGAAATTAAATCTGAATTTTTTAAAGCAAAATCCGACAAAATATTTTTCGGAAAGGAGTTTTTGCTATGAATATTTCTAATCAGGAGTACGGCGAGCTTGCGAAAAAGCTTTCTCCGCCGTCCGCTATGTATAAAACCATTCCGCTGGCGTTTGTTATCGGCGGCGGAATTTGCACCTTGGGAGAGCTGCTTTTAAACGTCTATCAGATGTTGGGGCTGGATATGGAAAAATCCGGCATGCTTACGTCCATGACGCTTATTTTCCTGTCGGCTCTCTTTACGGGTCTTAAGCTCTACGACAGGATAGCACAGCACGCAGGCGCGGGAACGCTTGTCCCTATTACGGGATTTGCAAATTCCGTCGTTTCTCCCGCGCTGGATTTCAAGTCGGAGGGCTTTGTTTTGGGGCTTGGAGCGAAGATGTTCGTTATCGCGGGACCCGTTATCGTATACGGCATTTCCGCGTCGATAATCTACGGTGTAATTTATTATTGTATGACAACGTTCGGAGGTTAAGCTATGGGAATGTGCGAAGGTAAAACATTTAAATTCAGCAACGCTACCATAACGTCCTTCGCGGCGGTAGTCGGGAAGGTCGAGGGCGAAGGTCCCTACGGCAGCGAATTCGACGAGGTTATCGAGGACAACAAGGGCGGTACGGACACCTGGGAGCAGGCGGAGGCGGGATTGCAGAAAAAATCGCTTCAATACGCCATGGACAAGGCGGAGCTCTGCCCCGAAAAAATGGATCTTGTTTTTGCGGGAGACCTGCTTAATCAATGCACAGGTTCGTCCTACGGTCTTAAAGATTATTATATTCCGTTCCTCGGGTTATACGGTGCGTGTTCAACGTTCGCGGAGAGCCTTCTTATGGCGGCTTCCATGGTGAACGCGGGTTATGTCGAAAACTGCGCCGCTGTCACGTCGTCGCATTTTTCGTCTGCGGAGAGACAGTTTCGTTTTCCGTTAAACTACGGAGGAGTGAGAACTCCCACTGCTCAGTGGACAGCGACAGCCTCGGGCGCGGCAATAGTTGACGCGTCCCAGAAAGCCCCGTTTATCCGCGCGGCGACAGTCGGAAAAATACAGGATATGGGAATAACCGACCTCAACAACATGGGCGCGGCTATGGCGGGAGCGGCTTATGACACGATAACCCGTCATATGAAGCACATGGGCACACACCCCGAGAATTACGACCTTATCATCACGGGCGACCTCGGGCAAGTCGGAAGCGACATGATGTACGAGCTTTTCAAGCGCGATG
>CANRIQ010000163.1 GCA_947630655.1 uncultured Clostridia bacterium
CGCTGCTGCTTCTGGGGCTTATTATGGTAATTATTACCAAAATAATTGCTCTGTTTGCGGCTCCGTCGGCGGTGATGGGATATATTGCCATAGGGCTGTACAACTCCGCAGAGATAAGCGTGTATCTCGCGGTGCTTAACCTGCTGCCGATACCGTCGTTTGACGGATATGTGCTTATACAGGGGCTTTTGCCGCGCAAAGCCGCTATCTGGATGGAAAATTATTCAAGAATAATCAATTTCGTGGTGTTTGTACTGCTTATTTCGGGCGTTCTTTCGCTGCCGCTAAGCCTTATTTCCTCGGGGATAATGTGGCTGTTCGATCTTGCGACGATGTGGCTGGGGTAAGAGATGACGGAGCTTAATTTCAAGCTGGAGGTCTACGAAGGACCGCTGGATCTTATGCTTGCGCTGATACAAAAGCACAAGCTGAATATTTACGATATTGAAATAAACGTGCTGTTGGAGCAGTTTCTGGGTTATCTCGAACGCATGGCTGAGGCTGACCTGGAGGTAACCTCGGATTTCCTCGAAATGGCGGCAAGGCTTATTTTGATAAAATCCTCCGCGCTGCTCCCGAAAGAAGAGGTCGAGCAGATCAAAAAGGAGCTTTCGGGCGCGCTTATCGAGCTTGCTTTGGCGAAAACCATGGCAGGGAAGCTCAAAAAGCGTTTTTGCGGAGATACGATTTATGTCCGCGAGCCCATGGAGCTTGAAGTCGACAGCGTTTACCGCGGCGTTCACCAGCCCGAGGAGCTTTTGCTGGCATACGGGGTGTTGTCCGAGCGTTCGAGAAAGCGCGCTTCCTACGAGCGCACGCCGCCCGCGCCGCCCGTGGAAAAGAGCTATGTTACGGTGTTTACGGGGGTATTGACCGTGCTGAAAAGCCTTAGAAAGCATAATACCGTAAATATTGAGGAGCTTTACAGCGGGCAGCCGCGTTCGCGCAGGGTGGCGACGTTTCTGGCGATTTTGGAGCTTTCAAAGGACGGGAGAATTTTCGTGTCGGAGGACGGGAAAACGGTTCGTATGACCACGCCCGAGGAGCGCGAGAAGAACAGGCGGCTCTTGGAAAATGCTCAGAATGAGGAAAATGAAAGCGCAGGTGACGGTCAGTGAAGTTCAGCGAGGGAATGGCGGCGGTCGAGGCGGTGCTTTTTGCAAGCGGCGAGCCGATTGAGCTTGAAAAGCTGGCTGCCGCGTGCGAAATCGAACCCGAAACCGCGCTGCGGCTTGTCGAGCGGCTGAACGACCGCTATAACGAGCAGAAAAGCGCGTTTACGATAGCAAGGCTCGGAGAAAGCTTTCAGATGATGACGCGCCCCGAGTTTTCGAGGTACATAAAGACCGCGCTTGAAAACAAGCGTCAGACGCCGCTTACTCCCGCGGCGATGGAGGTGCTGGCGATTGTGGCGTACAACCAGCCCGTAACGCGCGGTTTTATCGATACGGTTCGCGGAGTGGACAGCTCGGGCGTGGTGAAAAGCCTTACCGACAGGGGGCTTTTGGAGGAGCACGGGCGGCTGAAGGACGTTCCCGGAAGACCGATTGCCTACAGGACGACAGAGGCGTTTTTGCGGTGCTTCGGGTTTTCAAGCCTTGAGGATATGCCGAAAATTCCCGACAGCACAGGGCAGATTGACCTTGAGGAATACGAGGAAATAAGCGGCGGATTCGAGGAGTCTGACGGCGTAGAATAGCCTGAATTTACGGATTTAAGGGAGGTGTTCCCGTGGGGTGGATTATAGCGGGCGCGGTGCTGATAGTTATTCTGCTGGTGACGCTGTGCAGGGTTACCGTTATCTTCAGCTATGACGGGAATGTCTTTCTTGATATATCATTTTTGGGGATAACGCTTTTCCATATCCCTAAAGTTAAGAAATCCTCGAAGAAGCCTAAGAAAAAGAAGAAAAAGCCCGAAAAGGCTGACGATGAGGACAAAAAGGAAAAGAAGAAAAAGCCGAAGCCCGCGCTTTCCGATATTCTGGAGCTTGCGAAGCTGGCTCTTGACAGTCTCGGAAAGCCTCTTAAGAAGATTTTAAAGCGCACGGAGTTTTCGCATATCGGCGTGGACGTCACCTGCGGGGGCGAGGACGCCGCTAAAGCCGCGATAAATTACGGCGCGGCGAATATTCTGCTCGGAAACGCGCTGTCGCTTATAGATACGTTTTTCACGCTGAAAACGCCCGATGATTTGCACATCGGTGTGGATTTCTACAGCGAAAAAACCGTTGCAAAGATATATTGCGAGGTGCGGCTTACGGCTGCGGCGGCTTTAGCGTTCGTGTTTACGCTGCTCGGGCGGGTTATAAGGTATTATCTCACGCACAAGGAAGCGCGGAACGCTGTCAAGAGCTTTACGGGTTAATAAATTTTAGTTTAAAATAAATTGCCGAAAGGAGTAAAATTATGGCACACGCAATTGAGGGTATTCTGGGGGTATCGATGGAGAAAATCCGCGAAATGGTGGACGTAAACACCATTATCGGAGAACCTATCACTTCCCCCGAGGGGACGACGGTTATTCCCGTGTCAAAGGTTTCGTTCGGGTTCGCGTCGGGCGGCACGGATTTGCCGGTACAGGCGGCTGAGAAGTTCGCGGGAGGCTCGGGCGCGGGCGTTACGGTAAAGCCCGTGGCGTTTATCGTTATCAAGTCCGACGGCGATGTAAAGCTTATGGAAATGGGCGCGTCAAATTCGCCTCTTGAGGGCGTTATCGACGCTATTCCGGGCATTGTCGAGAAAATCAAGGCGTTTATCGCGGACAAGAAAGCCGCAAAGGCTGAAAAAGCGGGGAAGGGCGACAAGAACGAGTCGAAGTTCTCCGACGCGACAGCCGATGTTTCCGAGATGACGGAGGAATAATTCGTTTTTACGCAATTTCGGCATTTTGTGGAGTAATCTTCGGGCAGTGAGCAGCTTTTGCTTCTGCGGAATGCCGAATTTTCGGCTAACGCTAAGTTCCCCGAAAAGACGGAGGAATATTTTTTCTGCGTAAATCGCTGTTTTAGGCGTTTTCGGGAGCAATTTCCGCTTTTGGGAACGCCTGTTTTCGGCAGTCTCCTAGGCGCGGGGGAGCAATTTCCGCTTTTGGGAACGCCTGTTTTCGGCAGTCTCCTAGGTGCGGGGGAGCAATTCCCGCTTTTAGGGCGTTTTCGGGAGCAATTTCTCCGAAAAGACTTTAAGAATAATTTCCAATTTTTTGCGCAAACTACCCCTACAGCAATTTTTGGGGGTAGAATTATGAAAAAATTGGTAAGTCTTGCACTGGCGGCGTGCATGGCGTTGTCAGTAACTCCCCGCGCAAAAGCGGAGAGTGCTGCGGGCGCGCTTTATCTCTCGGCGAAAAGCGCGGTGGTGATTGAGGCGGAAACCGGCACGGTGCTGTACGAAAAGGATATGAACGCGCACCGCGCCATGGCGTCCACAACCAAAATTATGACCGCGATTTTGACTATTGAGGCGGGCGATCTTGACCGCGAGTTTACCGTGGACAGCTATGCGATTATGGTTGAGGGAACGTCTATGGGGCTTCGCGAGGGCGACCGCGTGTCGCGCAGGGATCTGCTGTACGGGATTTTGCTGCCGTCGGGCAACGACGCGGCAAACGCGGCGGCGGTTTCCGTTTCGGGGAGCATTCCGGCTTTTGTTGACAAAATGAACGAAAAAGCACAGGCTCTGGGGCTTTCGGATACGCATTTCGTAACCCCGTCGGGGCTTGACGCGGACGGGCATTATACTTCGGCGTATGATTTAGCGCGGCTTACGGCGTATGCTATGAAAAACGAGCTGTTCGGGGAGATTGTGTCCTCGCGTTATAAAACGCTGGAGTACGGCAATCCGCCCTATTCGAGGACGTTGTATAATTCCAACAAAATGCTGACGCGCTATGAGGGCGCAGTAGGCGTTAAAACGGGCTTTACCGACAACGCGAGAAGATGTCTGGTGTCTGCGGCAGTGCGGGACGGCGTGACGCTTATCGCGGTGACGCTGAATGACCCCGATGACTGGAACGATCATGAAAAGCTGTTGGATTACGGATTTTCCCGCGTGAAGAGCTACACGCTGGACACAGGCTGCACAGCCGAAGTGTCGGTAGCGGGCTCGGGGAAAACGGTCAAGGTCCGCGCCGACGAGGCGACGCTGGCTCTTACGTCGGATCAGAGAAGCCGTTTAGAGCGGCGGGTGCTGCTGCCGAGGATAGTTTACGGGAACGTAAAGCAGGGGCAGACGCTGGGCTCGGTGGAGTTTTATATTGACGGGAAAAACGTGAAAAGCGTGCCGCTTGCGGCGGCGGAGGACGTTTTAGCGGACGAAAAGCCGCTTTCGTTTATGGAGAAGCTGAAACGGTTCATTCTCCGCGCGGCGGGGTAGCGGTTTAGCAGGCGTTTTGGCAATCTGTTTTTGTGTGAAGCGGTGAATTTCGCGGTTTAATGTGCTGAACAAGAGCGCAGATAATCGGCAACCCGCCGAGGGAGCACTTCGCTCTGCGGAGAAGCTGCAAAGTTTCATTCTCCGCGCGGCGGGGTAGCGGTTTAGCAGGCGTTTTGGCAATCTGTTTTTGTGTGAAGCGGTGAATTTCGC
>CANRIQ010000164.1 GCA_947630655.1 uncultured Clostridia bacterium
GTGGATTTTGACCGAAACGCCGACGGCTCGCTTGCTCTTACTCTCGAGGGCGGGCATTCGCGGCGAAGGATCGCTCACCACAAGGATACCACGGGGTATGAGATTGAAACAAATCTTATAGAGCAGGTGCAAAAGCTTCATAATGTAAGCGTCATCAACAACTCCGTTTTGTGCAGGCTGGAGCGCGAAAACGGCGTATTTTTCGCGGACGTTATCGTAAACGCCGAAAACGGGGAAATTTCCCACGAATATTACTGCTCGGAGAACGTCATTCTCGCGACGGGCGGTATCGGCAGAGTTTACGCGTACACAACAAATTCCGCAATTGCGACGGGCGACGGAATAAGGCTTGCATACGACCTCGGAGCTAAGATTGAAAATCTATCTTATGTGCAGTTTCACCCGACAGCCTTTGCGGACAGGAAAAATCAGGAATGCTTTCTTATCTCCGAGGCAGTCCGCGGAGAGGGCGCGTATCTTCTCAACTGCCGCAAGGAGCGTTTTATGCCGAATTACGAGCCCGAACGCAAGGAATTAGCTCCGCGCGACGTGGTTTCCGCGTGCATTATGGAGGAGGAGAAAAAAACAGGCTCAAATGAGTTCTGGCTGGATATTTCCCACAAGGATCCCGAATTTGTAAGGAACCGTTTTCCGATGATTTACAAAAATGTCCTCGAAAAGGGCTATGATATGACCAAAGAGCCTATTCCGATTTATCCTTGTCAGCACTATCTTATGGGCGGGATTAACGTCGACGGCAAGGGTGCGACTAACATAGAGGGGCTGTATGCGGCGGGAGAATGCTCGCATACGGGCGTTCACGGGAAAAACCGCTTAGCGTCGAATTCCCTGCTGGAGGCACTTGTTTTCTCGCGGCTTATCGCCGAGGATATAAATTCACATTCCGAGAAAATTGACAAAGCCGAGCTTGAATACGATATGCCCGACCCCGAACAGTTCACCGAAACGCTTCCCGAGGGCATTGTCGACGAGGTTCGGGAAATTATGCAAAACGCGTATTTTGTGTTCCCGAATTACCCCGAGGCTGAAAAAGGACTTGCGCGGATAAATGAGCTTCGCGTTATGCTGGAGCGCGGGAATTATAAGCTTACGCCCGAATTTGTCGAAACACGGTCGCTGGTGACGGTGGCTTATATAATCCTCACCGAGGTGCTTGAAAGGAAGGACGAAAAATGACGCTTTTGCCGTTTTATGTTGACGATATTATAAAAACCGCGCTGTCGGAGGACATAAACTACATCGACAGCACAACCGACCTGCTTATAGACGAGGAAAGCCGCTCGGACGCGTATTTTATGGCTAAGGCGGACGGCGTTGTGTGCGGGATTGAGATTGCAAAACGCGTTTTTGAGATGCTGGACAACGAGGTTCATTTTGAAATTCTCAAAAATGACGGAGATAAAGTCCAAAGCGGCGATATTATCGCGAATATTTCGGGAAAAACCCGCGCAATGCTGAAAGCGGAGCGCACCGCGCTGAATATTTTACAGCATATGAGCGGGATTGCGACGTATACGAATAAGTGCGTGGAGCTTGTAAAGGGCACGAACGCTTCGATTACCGACACTCGGAAAACGCTTCCGGGGCTTCGCGCGCTTCAAAAATACGCGGTGACGGTGGGCGGCGGACGAAATCACCGCTTTAACCTCACCGACGCGGCAATGCTCAAAGACAACCACATCGACGCTTACGGCGGGATAACCGCGGCGGTGAACGCGCTTCGGAAAAAGGCGGGGCATATGCTTCAGATCGAGGTTGAAACGCGAAATCTCGACGAGGTGCGCAAGGCTCTGGCGGTCGGAGTGAACGTGATTATGCTGGACAATATGTCACCGGACGAAATGCGCAAGGCTTGCGCGATAATTGCGGGCAAGGCGAAAACCGAGGCTTCGGGGAACGTTACGCTCGAAAATATCCGAGAGGTAGCCGAAACAGGCGTGGATATAATCTCGCTTGGCGCGCTTACTCACAGCGTCAAAGCGTTTGATATTTCAATGAAGTGGAAAAAATAGGAGGAAATTATGGACGAAATTGAATTCAGGTATGACACACAGCTTCTTATCGACGGCGAAAACCTCGACGAGGACGAAATCGACGAGTATATCCGCTCGCATTTTGAGGGAGATTCGCTGCTTGTAGTCGCGGACGATGATGTTGCAAAGCTTCATTTTCACACAAACGAGCCGTGGAAAATCCTCGAATACTGCCGAACGCTCGGGGAGATTTACGATATAGTGGTAGAAGATATGGTGAGACAGGCACGCGGAGATAAGGGGTAACGGGCTTTCTCGACAGTCTGTAAAAAAGGGGCGGTACGAACGAACGTACCGCCTAATTCTATATTATGAGCAAAATGAGAGGTATATCAAAGCAGGTGCGGCGTTATATTCCGCCTTTAATATCTTTTAAAAGGGAAGTTTGCGGTACATTCTACCGTAAATTCACCGCTCTTCGGTACTCCGCCCAGAATATCGCCCTTGTCTATGCTGTCTCCCTCGGAGAATTGCTTCTTCGCGTGGTCGAACCATACGGAATAATAACGTCCGTCGTCGCCCAGAATTACCATGAGATAATTTTCATCGCTGTTCGGAGAGTCGCACTTGATAAAATCAACCTTGCCCGAAGCGGGTGAAAAAACGTTCTCTCCCGGCACGGCTGTGATTTTAAACCCGTAATACAACTGATAATATCCGAGCATATCGAATTCCATGCTTGTGACGCCGTTTGCGAAGGAGCCGGGGTCAAGGTTCGGCTTTAAAACGCAGTCGTAATTTCTCGGGTTCATGCCCGCCGAAACCACAAGCTCCTCCGTAAGCCACAAATTATCCATAAGCCTGTTTACATACTCGTCGGAATAAAGCAATATTTCATGGAATTCGTCTATATGGAATTTCATATCGGACGTCCCGTCAAGCGTGTACATGTAGTTGTTTTTGTAATCGACAATTTTGAACTGATTGCCGCCGTGAAGGAGAATTTCACGGTAACCGTCCGCGTTCAGATCCTCCAGAATAACCTGCGTCGGACTGCCCGCCAGAGTCACGTTCAAATCGTACTTGCCGTTTATCAGCAAGCCGTTTGCCGAAAGCACGAAATTGTCCCCGGGGAATCCGTCCATGTTGAATTTAATGCCGCCGCCCGGGAGCGCGCCGTCAAGGACTACCTCGGGCATTACGTCCGTTGTCAGAGAGCTTACGGTATTTCTGTCAAGCGGCGTGTATTTGCCGTTATCCACAAAGCAAAGCTGTCCGTTTTTGATAACCAGAGGAAGGGAAATTTTTCGGGTGGCATTCATGGTCGTGCTGTAAACAAAAAGTAATTTGTAATCCGAACCCGTGGTTGTCGCAATAAGCTCGCGCATGCCGTCGCCGTCAAGGTCGGCAAGGTATACCATAACAATTCTTTCGCCGGTGTAGAAAAGATCCTCCTCGTGACCCTTAAGACTGATGCTTTCGGGGTAGGTGTTGTCTAAGCCTATTCTTACAGTCTGCCCGCAGTCAAGCGTTACCTCAAGGCTGTTGCCCTTAGGCATACCGTCCTTTGTACGGTCAAACACAGTCTTTACCGCGGAATTTGACGTTTGCTCTTCAATGTCAAGATAATACTGAAGCGGAGTGTATTTATGGATATTATCAACGTAATGCACGCAAAGATTGTCGCCTTGAACGCAAAGTTCGTCGTCTTTGTCAATTTCGCGGGTGAAATCCTGCGTTTCGCTGTAAACGCAAATCTTATAGGTATCGCCCGAGGGGGGTTCTGCGCAGATCATTTCACGCTTTCCGTCGCCGTCAAGGTCGCAGAGGTAAATTGCGCAAATTTTATCAACATCAAGCGTCTTGAAGACGTTATCGTCAATATCCATCACGGTCATTCCGCGCGCGGGGAATGTTTTATAATAGTAACGGTCGCTGACGTTCGCCTGAAACAAAATCAAGTCGTCAACGCATCTTCCCTCGTCATAGAACACCGTTGCAGCGTTCGCGTATCTGTCGGGAACAGATTCGCGGATTTCGTCAAGCACATCAGGCACTTCCAAAACGCTGAATTGTTCGGAAAGACCGCTTATCGGCAGGAAATTTACCGCGTCCGCTTCGCCGTTCCATTCGTCGCCTGTTCTCTTGAGGTACAAAATCCAGTACGAGTCCTCCGTAAACGGCGCGAACAACATTCCGCTCTCGAATTTGTAGCTCAGATTTTCGCCGCCGTCGGACACAAAGCACGGTCCGTGAACCGTCAACACGTCGCCCTGAACAACGTCGCATACGCCGCCCAGAAACTCATCCACGAAGAAATTGTTTTGCATACCCGCGCGGGTTGTGTTGTCGCTTGCGGGAGCGTTGGGGTCGGTGGGCTGGCAGGGTCTGTCGATAAAATGCCCGTAAACCACCGCATCGTATCTTCCCACTATGCGGTCATAGGAAAAATCTATGTCGTTCATAAACTCGGGCTCGTCAATCGGATTCATCATCAAATCGTCGTAATCGCCCGTGAAGGTGTACGTCCCGCCTACCCCGCTGAACAGCACGGACGCGGTAAGCTGTGTGG
>CANRIQ010000165.1 GCA_947630655.1 uncultured Clostridia bacterium
GGTCTGAGTGACAGGATTTGAACCTGCGGCCTCTACCACCCCAAGGTAGCGCGCTACCAATCTGCGCCACACCCAGACATTCAACTCTATTATTATAGCACAGACTTTTTAGTTTGTCAAGGGGGTTTTGAAATTTTTTTGAAAAACCGCCCGGAAAGCCTTGTTGACATTTTTAGAGGAATGTGCTATAATCAAAGTGTGAAGATGGGCGATGGTGTTCATTTTGGGGCTTGCGGATGCTTCAGCTTGCGATTTTCAGGCTGCCTTATGTTGTATGCACACTCCGAAACACGCGGTTTTCGGCTCCGTTCGGTCAACCTTCGCCCCACCGCACCGTAGGGCTTTCCGCGAAGGATTTCTGTGCTAATCGGTAACTTACTCGGCGGGCTCAAATTCCCCCTAAACAGCGATTTTCGGCTTCCCGGCGAAGCTGCCGACCCACATGGTCAACCCTCGCGGCAGGGCAATCCGCTCCCCTTAGCGGTTGCAAATTCCCCGAACACGGGAACAATGATCACAACGGCTGCCAACCCTTAAAACGGCGATTTTCAGCTACCCGAGGGCAATTCCGCGGGGTAGTTGAAGTGTTCGGTCAACCTTCGCCCCGCCGCACCGAGGGCTTTTCGGGCAGAATTTCTGTGCTAATCGGTAACTTACTCGGCGTGCTCAAATTCCCCCGTAAACGCGGGATTTTCTGCCCTCCGGCAAAGCTGCCGAACCACACGGGCAACCCTCGCGGCTGGGAAATCCGCTTCCCTTAGCGGTTGCGAATTACCGAACACGGGAACAATGATGGCAACGGTTGCCAACCCTTAAAACGGCGATTTTCGGCTTGTGCAGAGCTGCCGCCCGGCAGCCGCACCCCCTTTAAACACAAGAATTACAGCTTTTCAGAGGTGAATTCAAATGTATAAATGCAGCGTAACCTTTCGTTTTGTCGAGCTTCCCGACGAGCTTGCCGGGCTGATTAAAAACGCTCCCGCGCCCGAGAATTTCAGCTACAATTTTTCGGGCGGCGAACCCGCAGACCGCGGCGCGCTGGTCGTTTTTTTCGGTAATTCCGCGTCGGACAAAATCGGCTCTTTTACGCGCGGTAATTCTCCGCTTACGCTGTTTATTTCCGTGTGCGAGCGTGATAATTTCCGGCTTGTCAAGGACCTTGTCGATGAGGTATGGGAGCTTCCGCTGGACGAGGCGGAGTTTCTGTACAGGTTTTCTCAGCTTCAGAAACAGCTTAAGCTTTTGCTTGACAAATGGCAGTCCGAAAACTTTTTAAACTCCGCGATAAACACCTCGCCCAGCCTTGTGTGGTTTAAAAGCCGCGCGGGAATTCACGAGAAGGTGAACCGCAGCTTTTGCGAGACTGTCGGCAAGACCAAACAGCAGGTTGAAGGGCAGCGTCACGCGTACATCTGGGACGTGGAGGACGACGACCCCGCGTGCGTGGAGTCGGACAACCGCGTTATGGACACGCGGGAACTTTTGGTGTCCGAGGAGCGGATCTCCGCAGGCAGCAGTCAAAAGCTTCTGACTACATACAAAGCCCCGTTGTACGACTTTGACGGAAGCGTTATGGGAACGGTGGGAGTCGGCGTTGACATCACCCGCGAGCGCGAGTTTGAGGAGGAGCTTATCCGCCGAAACCGCACGTTTGAAAAGGTGCTGACCTCCATTGACTGCGGCGTTTTGTGCCATTCGCTGGACGGGAGCAGGATAATCAGCGTGAACGACGCGGCGTTGAGGATTTTGGGCTACAATTCCGCCGAGGAGATGCTTAAAAAAGGGTTTTACGTCGTTGCGGATTCGGTGCTTGACGAGGACAAGCCGATTTTGCGCGAGAAAATCGCCATGCTTAAAAACGAGGGCGATGTTATCGATGTGGAATATCGGGTAAAGCATGACGACGGGCAAATTTTGCATATTGTCGGGAATGTAAAGCTTCTCTGCGAGAACGGAGAGCTTTTCTACCGCCGTTTTCTGCTGGACTGCACCGCCCAGAAGCAGCGTGAGCGCGAGACCGAACAGCGGAATATGTCGCTGCTTAAGGCTCTGACGACGGATTTCAGCTTAGTGTGCAGCTTTGACCTCGAAACCGGCAAGGGCAATACTCTGCGTATAAACGAGTGCGATAATTACGAATATTTCAAGTCCGTTTTCGCGGGGGAGATTGTTTTTGAGGAGTGCATGAACCGTTATATCGAGGACAACGTTTATGCGGACGACAGGGAATATATGAGCGGGTTGTGTAAGCGGGAACGTATGATAAACGAGCTTGCGCAGAAGGATATTCTCTACATAAATTACCGCAGGCAGAAAAAGGACGAAATTGTCTACTGTCAGATGAAGATTGTCCGCGAGGAAAACAACATCGTTCTGGGGCTTCGCAATGTCGACGAGGAAACGCGAAAGGAGTTTGAAAAGGAAAATCTCCTTGAGGAGGCTCTGTTCCAGGCGAACCGCGCAAACCGCGCAAAGAGCGTTTTTCTGTCGAATATGTCGCATGACATAAGAACCCCGATGAACGCTATTGTGGGCTTTACGACGCTTGCGCTGTCGCATCTCGACCGAAAGGATCAGGTTGAGGAGTGCCTGAATAAAATTATGACCTCGGAAAATCACCTGCTCGGGCTTATAAACGACGTTCTGGATATGAGCCGCATTGAAAGCGGAAAAATGCACCTTGAAGAAAAATCGTGCAGCCTGTCGGAGATTATCCGCGGGCTTCGGAATATTCTCTATGCCGATATTACGTCAAAGCAGCTTGAACTTTCCGTTGACACCGTGGACGTGGTGGACGAGGATATTATCTGCGACAAGCTGAGGTTAAATCAGGTGCTTTTGAACCTGCTTTCAAACGCTGTGAAATACACTCCCGCGGGCGGGAAAATTATCTTCAGAATTACGCAGAAGCACGAAGCTCCCGAAGGGTGTGCGGCTTTCGAGTTTTTGATTAAGGACAACGGCATCGGCATGAGCGAGGAATTTGTAACTCACATTTTCGAGCCGTTCGAGCGCGAGAGAAACACCACCATAAGCGGTATTCAGGGCACGGGACTGGGTATGGCTATCACGAAGAACATTGTGGATATGATGGACGGGGAAATCACCGTTAAAAGCCGTCAGGGCGAGGGCACGGAATGCACCGTGTCTATGTATTTCCGCAAGAGCGACGAGCATACCGAAGCGCAAAACCTTACGGAATTTCACAATTGCCGCGCGCTGGTGGTGGATGACGATTTCAACACCTGCGACAGCGTGACGTTTATGCTTTCGCAGCTCGGAATGCGCGCGGAATGGACGCTTTCGGGAAAAGAGGCGGTTTTACGCACAAAACAGGCTATGATGCGCGAGGACAATTACTCCGTATACATCGTGGACTGCTTTTTGCCCGACATAAACGGCATTGAGGTCGTGAGAAGAATTCGCCGCGCAACTCACGCAAATGTGCCGATAATCGTGCTTACGGCGTATGACTGGTCGGAATTTGAGGACGAGGCGCGTGAAGCGGGGGTTTCGGCGTTCTGCTCGAAGCCGCTGTTTATGTCGGAGCTTAAGAATTGCTTAAGCTCGCTTGTTCATAACGGTCAGGCGGAAAATGCCGACAATAAAACCGCTCCCGAGCGTTCGGGGAGAATTTTGCTTGCGGAGGACAACGAGTTAAATCAAGAGATAGCTGAGGCCCTGCTTACGGAAGCGGGGTTTGAAGTGGAAATTGCCGAAAACGGGAAAATTGCCGTTGAAAAGGTGGAAAACGCCGAGCCCGGGTATTACAAGGTTGTGCTTATGGACGTGCAGATGCCGGTTATGAACGGCTACGATGCGACGCGTGCGATAAGGCTTTTGGACGACAAATCCCGCGCCGAAATACCCATTCTTGCCATGACCGCAAACGCCTTTGTCGAGGACAAGGAGGAGGCGTTGAAATGCGGAATGAACGGGCATATAGCGAAGCCGATCGATATTAAGGCGTTGCTGGAAACTTTGGACAAAATAATAGCAGGCTGTCGATAAAGCCTCATCTGCGTCGTCAGCAGCACTGCGGCAGGCACAAAGCCTAGCCGCAGCACTGCTTCCTAGCATCTAAGGCTTTCCCAACAGCCTGTAAAAAAATAAAATTCCCCTCCGTTAATTCGGAGAGGAATTTTTTGTTATAGCAATTTCGCAATTTTGTCAATCGCGGGCGCATAATGCTCATCCGAAATGCCGAAATCCATAAGCTTGTAGCTCCACACCGCGCGCCCTATGCCGTGCTTCTCAAAAACAGCGTGAATGTCCTCGAACCAGCGCACCGTGTCCTCAATCGGAGCCTGATCGATAACGCCGTATTCCCCGCAGTACAGCGGCACATTCCGCGCCTCGGCAACCTCGACTGCCTCGCGGAAAATCTCCTCGAAAAACTCCTGCCCGAGCTTTGTTATCCTCGGATTTTCCTCGGCGAACGCCCCCGCCATTGTCCCGGGGATTTTCGCGGAC
>CANRIQ010000166.1 GCA_947630655.1 uncultured Clostridia bacterium
CCTTGCGACTCTGGTGCAGAAAGCCAAATCCAACAATATCCCGAACGACAACATTGACCGTCTGCTGAAAAAAGCGGCGGGCGGCAGCGAGAAAAACGATTATGAAAACTGCGTTTACGAGGGTTACGGACCGGGCGGAGTGGCGGTTATCGTCGACTGTCTTACCGACAACCGCAACCGCACCGCAGGAGAAATCCGCCACTATTTTGACAAATTCGGCGGCAATCTCGGAACAGCGGGGTGCGTAAGCTTTATGTTCTCGCTTAAGGGCATTGTTGTGTTAAACAACGAAGACGGCGATATCGACGAGGACAAGGCTATGGAGGACATTCTTGAAAGCGGCGCGGAGGATTTCAGCTTCGAGGACGGCGCGGTGGAGATAACCTGCGACCCGAACGATGTCGGCGCAGTGGCGCAGGAGCTTGAAAAGCGCGGTTACAGCGTTATTTCGGCGCAGGCAGAGCAGGTTCCGAGTACTTATACGGCTCTCACGGACGAGGACCAGATAAAGAAAATGGGTCTGCTGCTGGACGCAATGGATGACAACGACGATGTACAGAACGTATGGCATAATTGGGATATGCCCTCAGAGGAATAGGCTGTCGATAAAGCCTATTATGCTGTATTATAGGTTCCGTATTTTCCAAAAAACCATAATACGGGGCTTACAGCCTGTATAAAAAGTCAAGTCTCAAACTGTAGAGAAAGTCCCAGATGCAAGGAAGCGGCACTGTGGCTAGGCTTTGTGCCTGCCGCTGTGACGCTGACGCCGCAGATGGGGCTTTATCTACAGTTTGAAACCCCGTATGTTTCGGCATACGGGGGTTTTTTTATTGCCTTAAACTCGCTCGATATCCTTAATTTCCGCTTTTACGGAATTTATCCATTCGGCATAGCCTGCCATTTTTATGTTGGTGATGGTAATTTTTACCTTAACATAGCTGTTCCGCTCGGGAATATCCGACAAATCCGCAGTAACCGAGGAGACGTTGCCAAGGCTTATTACGGGGTAAACGTTCGACCAGGTAAGACCATATTCGGAACCTACATATCTTTCGCTGAAGAACTCAAAATCGCGGAAGGAAAAGCTCATCACGGGGAGAGCGCAGTCCCCGCTCGGCACAAACCGTATATCGCCCGTTTCGATGCCGTAATCGTCCTCGCCGGCTATTGCAAGATAGCCCGAAAGCTCCATATCGCCGTCAAATTCAGCCTCGCAGTATTCGAAAAACACCTCGGGCAGGTATTTCGCCGCCTCTAAGGTGCCGCCCTCCTCGCCGTTCGGCAGCGAATAAATCGCGTTTTCGCCCATATTCATAAAATTGCTGTGCGCGGACTTTACGGTAAGCCCGTTTATCTTGTCGCCGACGTTTATCCGCTTGAATTTCGTGATTTTTTCGTCCGGCACGCCGTCAAACGTCATCTCGCTCTCGTTGTAAATATCGGCGTTGTCGCGGTCGGTGTAGCTTTTCCCCGAATAATCCGCAACATACGCAAACCCGTCGCAGCCTACCTCCGCGGAATTCGAATTCAGGAATTCTTCAATGCTGAATTCCGAAACGTCCTCGAAATCTACCCTGAACGAGGTTACATCGCCGCTTTCAACAATATCCCCCGCAAGCCCGATGATGTTTTTCACTTCCTCCTGCTTGACGTCCGGGGAATTTGAGCTTTCGGCTGAACTCTCGGAGCTTTCGGAGGAGGTTGAACTCTCCGAGGAAGTTGAATTTGAACTGCTTGAACTGCTTTCCGAACTCGAAGAGCTGTCCGAGCCCTCGGATTCATTATTGCACCCGCAAAGCGAAATTGTGGATAGCGCGAGAATTCCCGAAAGTGCCAAAATAAGTGATTTTTTCATAACAATCTGCCTTTCCTTCGTTATAAAATTGTAATATCGGTTATTGTGCCGTACACGTTTGTAAACCATTCGGGAGTGGATTCAAGCCGCAGATTTTCCGCGGTTATTTTCACCTTTATATAGGAGTTGTCGCGTGGAACGCCCGTCAGATCCGCGGGGCAGTCGGATACGTTTCCGAGGCGCATTTCCTGATAATCGCTTGTAAAACGCTCGTCCTCCCCGAAATAAAACACGCTCCCGCGCTGGGTGTAGTAGGTGTGGTCGGCGGCAAGTTGTATGCTTACCACGGGAATGCCGGGGCTGCAGCTCGTCGGAACAAACCGTATATCCCCGTCGGAAAAGGTGTACACATCGCCCGCTACTACCGCAATATAGCCCGTAAGCTCCGCCTTGCCGTCAAGCTCCATTTCGGTGGACGCAAAATACCCTCCGCCGTCCTCGTAGAGAATATATGTCGATTTCGCCGATTTTACCGTAAAATCCCCGATAACGTCTCCCTCTTTCGCCGCCAGCAGATCGCTGTATTTATCGGTCGGCACGCCCTCGAAAACGCCCGTTTCGGGGTCGAAGGAGGCGGGGTCGTCGAGGGTGTTTTTGAAGACACCCGAGGGCGGCGCGTAGTACGCAATATCGGTATAGACCATGGAATCGGCAAGCTCGGAAATATCGGTGACCTTTGAGAGATCAATTTCGGCGTTGTATTTTTCCACGTCAAAGATGTCTGAAAGCTCGATAAGCTCCCCGAGCGGCGTTTTCACGCTTAATTCAAACGGCGTGCTTTCCGAGCTTTCCGTGCTTGTTGAACTCTCCACTGAACTTGAACTAGTTGAACTTGAAGAACTGCTTGAACTGCTTGACGAGCTTCCCGAGCTGTCCGAGCTCTCCGTTTCATTATTGCACCCGCAAAGCGAAAGCGCGAGTATTCCCGCGAGTATTAAAACAAGTGATTTTTTCATAAAAATTCCTTCCCTGATGTTAAGTAAAAATATTGCCAAATCCGACCGTTTTTATTGTATCACAAAATAATGCTTTCGTCAATATTTGTTACAAAATTGTAACCTTTTGCCGTTCATATTATTTTGCACAAAAAATCGTCAAATAATTTGTTAAAAAAGTTACTTTACAAATCGGCAAAAATAACTTAAAATATATCTATGGGGAAAATTAAATTTACCCGTGTTGAAAGGAAAAATCCCGCATTATGATAAAAAAAGCTGTTACTATGAGCGATATTGCCAAGGCAATGAACGTAAGCACCGTCACCGTGTCAAAGGCTCTGGGCGACCGCGAGGGCGTGTCCGAGAGCCTTCGCGAGCGCATAAAGCAAAAAGCCTCGGAAATGGGCTATAGGCTGCACACCGGCGCGCACAGCGTGAAGGACGGTTTTACATACAACATAGGAATAATTGTCGCAAAGCATTTTATTAGCGAGCCTACGACGTTCTACTGGATTGTGTACAAGCATCTTGTAGAGCTGCTTCAGAGGCATAATTATTACGGTATGCTGGAGGTTGTGGAGGACGGCACGAACGGTTCTCCCGAAATTCCGAATTCTATCCGCGACAAAAAGGTCGACGGGGTGATTTTGCTGGGGCAGTTTACCGATGATTACATAGACAAGCTCACTTCGCTGTACATTCCCGCGGTATTTCTGGATTATTACGGAAACCGCGAGGACGCCGATGTTGTTTTGTCCGACAGCTATCACGGAGCGTATCAGATAACCTCTCATTTAATTGCGAACGGTCACAGAAAGCTGGCGTTTGTAGGGAATATCAACAGCACGCCCGCTGTGCGGGACAGATTTATGGGCTTTTGCAAGGCTTTGCTTGAAAATCATATAACCCTGCGCCAGGACAGAATAATCAGCGACCGCGACCGCGACGGCGTTATTTTCAAGACGTTCGAGCTGCCCGAGGAGATGCCGACGGCGTTTATGTGCTGCTGCGACGAGGCGGCGTTCAAGCTGGTAAATCAGCTTACGGCGGCGGGCTTGCGCGTGCCGGACGATATTTCGGTGACGGGTTACGACAATCACACCTACGCGACGATGTGCCAGCCGCATCTCACGACAATCGACGTAAACAGCCGTTCTATGGCAGCCGAGGCGGTGGAGATAATTCTGCACAAAATCCGCGACGCGGGCTTCAAGCGCGGCAGAACGCTGGTTGCGGGAAAGCTTATCCGCCGCGACAGCGTGAAGGATCTTTTTGCGTAGGCTGTAATCGGATTTCGGAGGAATTTATGGAAATTTGCGAAATGGCGTCCTGTGAAAACGGAAAATTTTTCATGGCGGGTTCGCCCGACGGGGAAATTCTGGTGTTCAATTCCGAGACGGGCGAGCGGTTTGGTCCGTACAAAACCGAGTTTCAATCGGGCGGACAACGAATGTGCATAAGCTCCGACGGAGAGCTTTTTGCGGCGGGAAAATACCGCGGAAATACGACGATTTTCGAGACGAAAACTCCCATAGCAATAAAGAAGTTTTTCATCTCCTGAATCAGACCGCATAATATAGCGATTATGCAGTCTTTCTGCCAAATTTCCCTGTTTCCGTTGTCACGCTTGAAACCGCAACATCAAAGCGGAAATA
>CANRIQ010000167.1 GCA_947630655.1 uncultured Clostridia bacterium
CAATTTAAGGTGGATATTTTCGAGCGTTTGCTCCCGTCTGACGCGGAGTCTATAAGGAAATATCTCGGTTCGGGAGTAATCCGCGGCATAGGGCAGTCGCTTGCGGCGAAGATAGTTTCGGCGTTCGGCGATAAAACGGTGGAAATTCTCGAAAACGACCCTATGCAGTTAGCGTCCATAAAGGGCATTACCCCCGAATTTGCAAAATCCGTCGGCGAGGAATTCCACAATAATATGGGTCTTCGCAAGGTCATGAATTTCTTTTCTAAATATTCGATAGATCACCGCGTGATTTCCGCGGCATGGAAGGTCTACGGCAACGATTTAATCCGCGCCGTGTCCGACAACCCCTATTGCATGTGCGAACCGGGGATAGATTTAAAATTCGACGACGCCGAGCGCATTGCCGCCGATCTTGATTTTCCCGCGAACAGCGAGGAGCGCGTTTATGCGGGGATAATCGACGCTTTGCGGCGCGGCGTGGAGGAATTCGGGCATTGCTGTATTCCCGAAAGCAGGCTTTGCGACGCGGTGATAAGGAAGCTTGTCGTAGGGGAGAATTTGTACTGTTCGGCTCTGGATTTTGCGATAAGCCGAAAAAGCGTTACAAAGGTAGACGTTTACGACCGCGATTATATTTATCTTACGGATTATTACGAGGCTGACGATTATATAGCCGAGAAGCTGTCCGATATGCTCAAAGCGGGCATAAAGCGAAAATCCGATTACACCGAGGAAATTGAGGCTGTCGCGGCAAAGCACGGGATAACCTACGAGCAGTGCCAGATAGACGCGATAAACGCCTGCATGAACAGCCGGGTTTTCATACTGACGGGCGGTCCGGGTACGGGCAAAACCACCGCTCTTAACGGCGTTATCGATCTGTTTTCAAGCCGCGGTATGACGATAAAGCTTGCCGCGCCGACGGGTCGCGCCGCAAAGCGCATAGAGGAGGTCACGGGCGAACCCGCCCAGACTATACACAGGCTGCTTGAGGTCGATTTGACCACCGAAACGGCTTATTTCAGGCGAAACGCCGAAAACCCGCTTGAGTGCGATGTGCTTATAATCGACGAGATGTCGATGGTGGAAGCCGCGCTTTTCGCGTCGCTGCTGAGGGCTCTGAAAAAGACCACGCGGCTTATTCTTGTGGGCGACAGCAATCAAATTCCGTCCATAGGCGCGGGGAACGTCTTAAAGGACCTTATCGACAGCAGGCGCGTTCCCGCGGTCGAGCTTACCGAGATTTTCCGACAGTCCGCGGGAAGCCGTATCGTCACAAACGCTCACCGTATAATAAACGCCGAGATGCCCGATTTGTCGGACGGGGAGGATTTTTCGTTTGTTTCCGTGTATAAGGAAAGCGAGAAGATAAATACCGCTATTCGGCAGTATAAAGAGCTTATGGGGCAGTTTCCCGAAAACGGCGTGCAGGTGCTTTGTCTGTCGAACGTCGGAACTGTCGGGACAAAGGCTCTCAATAAGGCTTTGCAGCAGGAATTGAACCCTCCCGCGCCCGATAAGGCGGAAATGAATTATTTTGATACCGTTTTCCGCATGGGCGACAGGGTAATTCAGATAAAGAACGACTACAACGCCGTGTGGAAGCAAAACGGCGAGGAGTTTCACGGCATTTTCAACGGGGACGTGGGCTCGATAATCGGCATTGACAAGCAAAAGCGCGCTTTGCAGGTCGATTTTGACGGAAAAAAGGTGCTGTGTCAGGACGAGATGTTAAACAACCTCATGCATGCCTACGCTCTTACCGTTCACAGAAGTCAGGGCGGGGAATATCCCGCGGTAATTCTGGTTTTGCCGTACGGAATGGAGCGGCTTTCGCGCAGAAATATTTTCTACACCGCCGTTACCCGCGCGAAGGACAAGCTGGTGATTATCGGCACAGAGCAGAAAATAAGGGAGATTATGTCGAATAAAAGCGACAAGCGTTATTCCTGCCTGAAGCTTATGCTGGAGGACAGATTTGCTTGATTATGAAACAAAGCGGCGCATAACAGCCGCATTTTACCCGAACCGCTGTCCGTTTTGCGGGGAAATTGTCGGCTGCGGTGAATATTGCTGTAACGGGTGCAGGAAAATTCTGCCGTACTACGACGATAACGAAACTATTGAAAACATCTCGCATTTTTGTGCGGTGTGCAGATATACGGGGATAGCAAGGGACGCGGTTTTGTCGCTGAAATACGGAAGGCAGGTCTGCGCCGCGGACGTTTTCGCGCTTATGATAAGCGAAAAGCTTTCCGGCGCGTGGGCGGATTTTCTCGTGCCCATACCCAGCGGATTTAACAGCGTCTGGAACCGCGGGTTTGCCTGCGCGGAGATTATCGCCCGCAAGCTGTCGCAGAGGCTGAATATTCCCGTTGTCCGCGCGCTTATTTCGTCCGACAGCAAGGCGGAGCAAAAAACTCTTTCCCGAAAGGGACGTTATGAAAACGCAAAAAGCAGTTTTATGCTTTCAAAGCGTCGTGATGTTTTCGGAAAGCATATAGTTTTGATTGATGATGTCTGCACCACGGGAGCAACGCTTTCCGCGGCGGCGAAAATTCTTCTCGACGCGGGAGCGGTAAGGGTAGACGCGGCGGTTTTCGCAAAAACCGAAAATCTCGGGAGCAATACGGAAGGGGATAGAAGTGACGAATAAGGTTTCCGCCGAGGAAATGGCTTTACAGCGCGATTTTATAAGGAAAATCGCCGAGCTTTTTGAAAAGCTTCCCGCGCCGCCGAAGGCGCATGTTCACACGTTCGGCTGTCAGCAGAACGTAAGCGACGGCGAGAAGATAAAGGGCATGCTGTGCGAGATGGGCTACGGGCTGTGCGATACTCCCGAGGGCGCGGATCTGGTGATTTTCAACACCTGCGCGGTCCGCGAAAACGCCGAGGACAGGGTTTTCGGGAACCTCGGCGCGTTAAAGCACAACAAGCACGCAAACCCCGATATGATAATCGGTGTGTGCGGGTGTATGACTGAGCAGGAGCATGTTGTTAAAAAAATAAAGCGCAGCTTTCCGCATGTCGATATGGTTTTCGGGACAAACGCTTTGCATATGCTGCCCGAGCTTTTGTATAAACAGCTTTGCAGCCGAAAACGGGATTTTTTTATTCCGAAAAACGACGGCGTTATAGCGGAGGGAGTGCCGCTGCGGCGCGAAAATCCCCTTAAGGCAAGCATTCCCATTATGTACGGCTGCAACAATTTTTGCAGCTATTGCATAGTGCCTTATGTAAGAGGACGAGAGCGTTCGCGCGATACCGAGGATATTGTCCGCGAGGCTGAAAACGCCGTAAAATCGGGCGCGCGGGAGATTTTGCTGCTCGGGCAGAACGTCAATTCCTACGGCAAGGAGCTCGGGACGAATTTTGCCGAGCTTTTGCGGCGGGTGAACGCCATTGACGGCGAATTTCGCATTTGCTATATGTCAAGCCACCCGAAGGACGCAACGCGGGAGCTTATCGACGCTATTGCCGAATGTGAAAAGGTAACGCGGCATTTTCACCTGCCGGTTCAAAGCGGCTCGAACAGGATTTTGGAGCTTATGAACCGCCGCTACACGCGCGAGGATTATATAGCGATTACGGAATATATCCGTGAAAAAGTGCCGGACGCCGCGCTCACCTCGGACATAATCGTGGGCTTTCCGGGGGAAACTTATGATGACTTCTGCGAAACGCTTTCGCTTATAAAAACGGTGAAGTTCGATTCGCTGTACACGTTCATCTACAGCCCGCGAAAAGGCACAAAAGCCGCCGAAATGGACGACCCGGTGTCCGCGGAGGAAAAGGGAAAGTGGTTTCGCGAGCTTCTGGACGTTCAGTCCGACATCGGGCGCGGAATGTATGAAAAGTACGTAGGAAAAACGCTTCGGGTGCTGTGCGAGGGCGAGGGCAGGTCAGATCCCGCGCTTCTTACGGGGCGCACCGAGCAGGACGTTATTGTCGATTTTGACGGCGATAAATCCCTTATCGGGAAATTTGTCGGCGTTCGGATAGAGCAGGCATTCGACTGGATGCTTGCAGGAAAATATGTTGAATAAAGGAGAAAAGGTTATGACAGTTATTGAAGCGGCAAGGGCTTTGGGAAAGGTAGTTCAGCAGGACGAGCGGTACAAGGCGTATGTTGACGCGAAAAAGAAAAACGACGCCGACGAAGGGCTTCAGCAGCTTATCGGCGAGTTCAATCTTGTGCGGCAGAACCTTGCTATGGAGTCGGACAAGGAGCCCGGCGAGGTAAACGAGGAAAAGGTACGCGAGCTTACCGCAAAAATGCACTCCGCATACGAGGCGGTAATGGCGAATGAAAATATGGCTATGTTTACGGTGGCAAAACAGG
>CANRIQ010000168.1 GCA_947630655.1 uncultured Clostridia bacterium
TCCGTCTGAACTTCGGAATATTCGGGAGCTTCAAACCAGAAAACGCTGCCTTTGCCCTCGCTGCTGTCTGCGCCGTAGGTAAAATTGTGCTGCTCGAGGACGCTCTTTACAATTGACAAACCGATGCCGCTGCCCATTTTAGCGCGTTTGTGGGTGGCGTTTCGTTCGCTTACCTTGTAGTATCTGTCCCAGATATACGGAAGATTATCCGCGGAAATGCCCTCTCCGTGATCCTCCACCTCAAACCTCACCTTGCCTTCCCCTTTTCTGTACAGCCGCACAATAACAAGGTTATCGTCTCCGGCGTAGGTCACGGCGTTGTTTATAAGGTTGTATACCACCTGCTCAAGCTTGGTAATATCTGCGGAAATCATCACGTTTTCGTCGGTTTTGAGATCAATTACAATGCCGTCGTTTTCCTTCAGAATATCAAACCGTGAAACTACTCCCGAAAGCCTTTCAGAGAAGTTGAAGGTTTCAATATGCATTTCCGTAACGCCCGCCTGAAGCTTTGAAAGGTCGAGAATATCGGTAACAAGCGACGAAAGCCTGTCTGTTTCGTCAATTATAACCTTAAGGTGACGTTCGCGTTTTTCGGGATTATCTCCCGAAATATCCCGTATCATCTCGGCATAAGCCTTTATCATCGTAAGCGGAGTTCTGAGGTCGTGAGAGATGTTTGACATAAGCTCCCTGCGAAGGTCGTCGGACTTTGCAATCTCCTTTGAAGCAGAGCTTAACGTTCCCGCAAGCTGTTTTATCTCGGCGTAGTCGCGCTTTACGATTTTAGCGTTAAATTTGCCCTGTGGAAGCTCTTTTGCGGAGTTGTTGATGCGGATTATCGGCTCGGAAATTTCATACGCAAACAACGCCGACATAAAAATCGTCAAAACCATCATCACCATTCCGACAAAAAAGAACTGTCTGGTGAAAATAACCATTGTTGTGCCAATGGGCTGGAGATAATTGCAGATGAAAATATACGCCTCGGGGTTGGATTTATCGCCAAGATAGCTTCCCACCATAAGAATGGAGTTGTCTTCCATCTCGTCGCGGAAACGCTTTTTTACAATGCCGCTTTCAGACTCGGATATTTCCTCGGTAATACCGGTTTTTCCGATGCCGTTCAGCGAAAAGCTGCTGCCGAGCTTGTCGGCGTAATAGGTCTGTCCCTGCTGCGGGAAATAGACCTCGATATACATCTTCTTTTTTCTGGCGTGTTCGTTTATAATTTGAACAATGTTATCGTTGTCCCAATTTTCGTGAATTTCAACCAAAGCCTCGCTTATTTCATAGGTTTTCATCCACTCGTAGAAATTAGGGAACAATGCCACCAGAAAAATGTAGGTGAACGCCAGCATTACAAGCACAACACACTCGAAAAGCAGCCACGTTCTGACCTTTATACTGCGTAAGAAATTCATTGCGGAGCCTCGAATTTATATCCCAGACCGCGCAGAGTTACTATAAATTTCCTGTACTGTCCGAGATTGTTTCTGAGCATTTTAATATGAGTGTCTATCGTGCGGTCGTCTCCGAAGAAATCATATCCCCACACCTCTTCAAGAAGTTTGTTCCGCGTGAGAGCAATGTTCTTATTCCGCACAAGATAGAACAAAAGATCATACTCTTTGGGCGTTAAATTCGCTTTCTGACCGTCTATCAGAACATCGCGCGAGGTGAAATTTATTTCCAGTCCCTCAAACCGTTCTATTTCGCTTGGCGAAGCCGCAGAAGCGGTATTATTGCGCTTTACGATAGCGTTTACGCGAGCCATAACCTCCTTCGGGGAAAACGGCTTTACGACATAATCGTCAATGCCTATTTCAAACCCGAAAAGCTTGTCATACTCCTCGCCGCGCGCAGACAGCATAAGCATCGGCGTCTGCTTAAACTTGCGGATTTCCTTGCACGCGGAATAACCGTCAAGTCTCGGCATCATAATATCCATAATTATTATATCGTAATCCTTAGCCTTAGCCATTTCCACAGCCTGCATACCGTCGCCCGCCTCGTCTACCGTATGCCCCTCGAATTCCGCGTATTCCTTCAGAACCTCGCGGATATTTGCCTCGTCGTCAACCACCAGAATTTTATACATCATAAACCTCCGTCGCAATTTTTTACGGTAAAATTTTCATTGAAAAAGCTTTAAAAAAACGGCGTTCTTTTCAAAAGTGTTGAGAAAGAACGCCTAATTTCACAAGAGGAAACTATGAACATCGCTTGTCGGCTTTCACCGACAATTTAATTATAGTATATAATTATGAAAGCAGCGTGAAAATCTGTTGAACGTTCTGTTAAGAACGCGGTTTGTTGTTTCCAAATATGTTTGAAATTTCCGTCATCATTATTTCGATAATATCCGCTCTGCCGCACTTATACGAGCTGTACATCTTATCGAAAAATTTGAGCGTTCCGTTGTTTGGCGGAATGTATAACGGGAATTTTATTCCCATGGCAATTTTATCGCCGAATTCTGTAAGATAAAAATCACCGCCGCATTCCTTTGCAAACGATTTTACAATTTCCGTGCCCATTGAGAACAACGAAAAATCAAGCTCCATTATGCCGCCCTCCGGCAGCTTTTTCTCGTAAAAGAACCTTTTATCCAGAGTTGTCTGAAAAATGAAACGATCCTCGAAATTCTCTCTTTTGCCGTCTATAACAAAGGTTATATTATCCTCCTGCGGATTATACAGCAATGCATAAAAGACGATATTTGCCAGCATATAACACGCATTGGAAAAGCTTGCGCGAATAAACGCATGATCCAAATTACACTCAAAAGCAACGTTTTTGTTGCACTTAGTCAGATATTTATTGCATTTTTCGCCCATATCCCGTATAAACGACTTGAAATCAATAATTTCCCTGTTATCCTGCGAGGTTTTCATTTCAAGAAGATGAAGGAAATTCAGCATGGTCATATTGACCGAATTTGCGGTATTCTGAAAGCTTTCGATTTTCTCTTCGGCATTCGGAAAATTGCACAAATCGGGGTCGAGCGAATACGCAAGCATCCGCATATTTGCCGTACTGTTCTCCAGGGAGGTTATATAGGGCTTTATTTCAAGCATCGCGTCGGTTCGCCCAAGCATTTTGATAAGATCCTCCTCGCTGAATATCTCGATTAAACTCAACGACTCGGAAATCTCAATACATCTTGCGGCATAACACTTATTGTCAATAACAACAGACGAAACAGAGGAAAAATCATCGGGATGCGCCGCTTCAAACAAAAACGTCGGTACCGCGCCTATTTCAATAAACTTCGGCTTATTGCAATAGACGCACTCCATTGTGTCCTTATCGATTATCATCGCGGCATTGTCAAGGCTGTCGCAAAGCTTTTTTATCTTTCTCTTTGTTTCGTTATTCATAAATTGCCTCTTTATATCTCCGGAATTTACAAATCAGCCGTCAAGCAGCTCTTCCATTTCATCAAGCAGCGAAGAAAACAGCTTTAACGCGTCGTTTACCGCCTTTTTCCCCGTCATATCCACTCCCGCGTTTTTAAGAAGCGTTATGGGGTCCGCCGAACAGCCTCCGCTCAAAAATCCGATATAATCGCGCACAGCAGGTCCGCCCTCGTTCAGAATTCTCTGCGACAGCGCGACAGCGGCGGAAAATCCCGTTGCATACTGGTAAACATAATAATCATAGTAAAAATGCGGAATTCTCGCCCATTCCATATCAAGCTCGCTGTCAACTATCAATTCTTCGCCGTAATAATCGACATTAAGCTTATGATACAGCTCACAGAGATTTTCGGCTGTAAGCGTTTCTCCGCGCTCGACCTTTTCGTTAATCAGAAGCTCAAACTCCGCGAACATTGTCTGCCGGTACAAGGTTGTCCTGAACTGCTCCAGAAAATAATTGACAAGAAACGCCTTGCGCTTTTTATCCGCCGTATTTTTCAGCAGATGCTGCATAAGCAGGCTCTCGTTGCAGGTGGAAGCGACTTCAGCGACGAAAATCACATAATCCGAATACACCGTCGGCTGGTTTTTGTTGGACAAATAGGAATGTATCGCGTGACCCATCTCGTGAGCGAGCGTAAATTCCCAGTTAAGCGTATTTTTATAATTCAGCAGAACAAACGGGTGAACCTTCGCGCCCGCAGAATACGCTCCGCTGCGCTTGCCCTCGTTTTCGAGAACATCAATCCAGCCGTTTTCCAGCCCCTCGCGGAAGATTTTCAGATAATCCTCTCCCAACGGTGCCAGAGCCTCGCAAACCTCGCGTTTAGCCTGCTCGTAAGGGACGTTATCCTCAATTCCGCCGACAATCGGCGTGTAAAGGTCATATGCGTG
>CANRIQ010000169.1 GCA_947630655.1 uncultured Clostridia bacterium
CCGCAGTGAAGGAAGCTCCCAAGGCTGCCGTTAAAGAGGCGGCAAAGCCCGTTGTTAAAGAGGCTGCAAAGCCCGTTGTTAAAGAGGCTGCAAAGCCCGTTGTTAAAGAGGCGGCAAAGCCCGTTGTTAAAGAGGCTGCAAAGCCTGCGGCGAAGAAGCCCGCAAAGAAGTGATTAGAGTTCTGAAAGCCCGCCGTGATGTGCTGCGGGCTTTTTTGCAATCGGCGGGCTTTGAAATTACGTTCAGGAAGGTGTTTGTGTGAAAAGGTTTGCGCAGGCGGTTGCCGCGGCGTCGGGGGTGCTCGGCGCGTGCTTGTTGTGCTCGTGCTTTAACCCTACTCCGACGAATGTCTGGAGCGGCTCGTCAAAATCGGCTCAAAGCTCGTTTTCTGCGGTAAGCTCAAGAAGCAGTTCAAGCTCCCGGAGCAGCTCGGGCAGTTGTTCAAAAATTGTCGTCAGCTCGTCGTCAAAGTCCGCTCCGAAGAGCAGCTCTTCGGGGAAACAGGTGATTATCCCGAACGTGAGCAATCTGCCCGCGTCCGAACGCTATCACGAGCTTCAGGTGCGGTATCAGAACGAGCAGAATGATGTAAAACAGCTTGAGGTGAAGCTGTCCGAAAACGCGCTTTTCGTGGGGGACAGCATCTGCAAGGGCTATTCGGTGTTCGGGATAGTAAGCGCGAACAACGTTTTCGCCGACGGGACGATAGGGGCGAGGAATGTTCTCGAGCAGGAGGTTTTCTGGTACGGGAAGCGTTATCACTTCACCGACGCTCTCGAAAAAGCCGCTCCGAAGCGGGTGTATTTCTCGATGGGCATGAACGATGTGAATATGACCTCGTCTGCGGAATACGCCGAGAATTACAAGACGGTTATAGATCTTACGCTTAATTCCACCGACGCGGATATAGTCGTGTTTGCGGTGACTCCGGTAAACTCAAATTTCACGTCGAATGCCAGAATTGACGAGTTTAATGCGGCGTTGTCGGAAATGATAAGCTCGACCTATACCGAACGGGTAACTTTTGTAAATTACGCGTATATGTTCAAAAGCTCGGACAACCGTCTTACGGCGGGACTTGACAACGGCGACGGCATTCATCTTATCCCGGAAACCTATCATATGGCGATGATGGAGGTCGGCGTACAGCTGGGGCTTTACGAATGAAAAACCTCAAGGTGGTTTTGATGTACACGGGGTTCTGGACGCTGTTTTTTGTGTGCTTTGCGGCGATGTTCGCAATGCTGACGGCGGCGGTTATGGGAATTCCCGCGGGGGTAATGCTGGCGGTGCTCGGGACGGCAATTCTGATGTTCCGGGCGGACTTTATTATAAGCGATTTAGCTCCCGAAATAATGCTGTTCGGGGGGCTTTCGGGAGCGTTTTTTTCGGCGTTTCTGGGGGCTCTGGCGGTGAAAATCGGTTTTTCCGCGTCAAAGCTGTTTGTTAAAACGCGCCGCCGCGCTGAACGCCTGAAAGAACGCCCCGTAAGACCCGCGTTCCCCGATGAGGACGATGAGGAAGCCGATGAAGCCTTAGAGGTTGAAAAGGTTGAAGCTGAAGAAACCGAAGAAATATGGAAAAAATCGTAAACCGAATTATTCTGATAACGCTTCTGGGGGCGGTGATGTTCGCCGCGCTGGCGTATAAATTCCGCTTTGCCGAGCATGACAGCGTGATAAACGGCGAGAGGACCTTTTCGGCGTGCGATTACATTGATATAAACCTCGGGAAGCTGCCGGTGACTTTTCTTTTAAGCGATGAGGAGGAAATCCGCGCTGTTTTCAAGAACGATCTGCCGCTGGAGTTCGCTCTGGGGGATAATTCGCTGTCGATTTCGGAAAGCAATAAGTTTACTGTGTCGCTGTTTACGGGTGACCGCGGGGATTACGGGCTGTATATCTACCTGCCGAAAAAACGTTACCGCGAGATAAACGTGTACACCGACCGCGGAGATGTGAATTTCGGCGGAGTTAATACGGGAATTTTCACGGCTGTCACAGAAAGCGGGAATATCACCTGCGAAAACCTTACCGCGCAGGTGAAAATCACCACCACAAGCGGGTTTATAACGCTTTCCTTTGACGATGTCGCAAGCGGAAGCGAGGTGCTGTCGCGCGAGGGCGACGCGCTGTTCGAGCTGCCCGAGGGCGCGTCGGCACTGGTGGATTTTACCACCGATTCGGGGTATTGCAGCACGGATATGTGGGGCGGCATGATGTACGGAAGCTATCGCTACAGCTTCAACGGCGGAGAGAGGAACATAGACGCCGCTGTAAACGAGGGAGTTTTAACTATCAAGGAGAAGGCAAATGAAGAATTTTAAGCAGACGCTTACCATTACGACCGATGATACGGTGCAGTTTCTCAATCTGTCGTATGAGGTTGAAGAGTGCGTGCGCAGAAGCTCGGTAATCGACGGGATCTGCGTTGTTATTTCCCAGCACACGACGGCGTCGGTGTTTCTCGAGCATGATAACGAAAACCTCTACTCCGACTGGATGCGTATGCTTTCACAGATTGCCAACGGCGAGACCAATTATAAGGTTGATTACGAGAGCGCGGGAAACGCTCATTTAAAGCAGGTTTTGTTCGGCGGGTCGGTGACGGTGCCGATTTCCGACGGAAAGCTTGATTTAGGACCGCGGCAGTACATAATGTACGGCGATTTCAGCGGTCAGCGCGAAAAAAACGTTATAGTAAAAATTATCGGAGAATAATATGCAAAATACGTCGGATATAACAAGTTCCCGCGGCAAATTCAAAACGGCGGCGGGGAAAATTTTTGATTTCACAATACAACATAAAGCTTACATTCTGTCATTCTTTTTGCCAATCATAATTTTGTACACGGCATATGCGATTTTCGGAGTGTATCCCTTCGGGGAACGCTCCGTTTTGGCACTTGACCTTAATGCGCAGTATGTCTACTATTACGATTACCTGTTCGATGTGTTCCGCGGCAGGGAGAGCCTTTTTTACTGCTGGTCGGGGTCGCTTTCGGGGGAATTTGCGGGGCTGTTCGCGTATTATCTCGCAAGCCCGTTTAACCTCATAATTCTGCTGTTCCCGAGGAATTCCATAACCGAGGGGATAATGGCGATGCTGCTGTTAAAATCCGCGGCGGCGGGGATCTCGGCGTGCAGATTTCTGAAAAAAGAGCGCGGAATTTCCGATTTTACGGCGGTAATGTTTTCGTGCATGTACGCGCTTTCGGGGTATTTCACTGCCCACACTCTGAACCCCATGTGGCTTGACGCGGTAATCGCGCTGCCGTGGGTGCTGGCGGGGGTGGAGAGGGTCTGCCGCGATCGGAAATTTCTCATGTACTCGCTGTCGCTTATCTATGTGTTTGTGACTAACTTCTACATCGGCTATATGGTGGGAATTTTCTCGGCAATTTATTTCGCATATTGCCATATTTCGGGAAAATCGCAGGCAACGTTCAAAAATATGGCAAAATCGGCAGGTGTTTTCGCGGGAGCGTCTGTTTCGGCGATACTTATAAGCTGCCCGATTTTGATACCCGTGTACAAGTCGCTGAAGCTCGGGAAAATGGGAGGCGGCGCGGACTTCTCCTTTGCGGAGAATTTTCAGCTGTCGGATATGCTTATAAAGCTGTTTCCCGCGACGTATGACACAATCCGCCCCGAGGGGCTTCCGATGATATACGTCGGGACGCTTTCGGTGGTTATGGGGGCGGTTTTCTTCACCGAGAAAAAATTCCCGAGAAGGCTTGCGGGGCTGCTCGGCGTGCTTTGCCTGTCGATGTATATAAAGCCCGTGGATATGCTCTGGCACGGCGGTCAGGTGCCCGTCTGGATGCCGTTTCGGTACTCGTTCATTCTGTCATTTTTGCTGATGACAATTGCCGCCGAGGCCTACGAGCATTTTCGCGCCGCGCCGAAGCGTTATATAAAGCGTATCGGGATAACGGCTGCGGCGATAACCGCGCTGCTCCTTATCCTCGACCATGCCGACGGAAACGAGTATTTCGACACAACTCTCGTGATAGTGCTGCCGCTGATTTTCACGGCGGCAACCTGCATTCTGCTTTCCCTTTTCGACAGCAAAAAAATGCATAAGTCATCCTGCGTTATGCTGGCGGTGCTGGTGTTCGGGGAGCTGCTTTTAAACGCTGTCGTTACCTTTGAAAAAGCCAACAGCGACGTTTATTATTCAACCCGCGAATCCTATGTTGACGATATCCCGAAAACAAGGCGGGTAATGGACGAGCTGCGGGAGCTTGACGGCGGATTTAACCGCACCGAAAAAAC
>CANRIQ010000170.1 GCA_947630655.1 uncultured Clostridia bacterium
GGACAGCTATGTCGGCACGTCAATAAAGACCCAGCCGCACCCGGGCTTCCCGACGGATATGCAGCCGCAGATGGCGGCGGTGCTTACCTGCGCGAAGGGCGCGTCTATGGTGACGGAGAGCATTTTCGACAACCGTTTCCGCTATGTAGACGAGCTTCGCAGAATGGGCGCGGACATCACCGTTGAAGGCAGAGTGGCGGTTATAGAGGGAGTTGAGCGGCTTAAATGCGCTCCCGTAAAGGCGACGGATCTGCGTGCGGGCGCGGCTCTTATAATCGCGGCGTTAAGCGCGGAGGGCGTGTCAGAGATTTACGATATTTTCCATGTAGAGCGCGGTTATGAGAATATGGAGATAAAGCTCAAATCCGTGGGCGCGGATATTGTAAAGGTAAGCGAACCCGACCCCGAAAGCGAGCCCTCACGGAAACAGCAGGCTATTTAAGGCGGAATTATGGCAAGAATATATCCTATCTGCTCTTCGAGCGGCGGAAATTCAACTTTTATCGGCACCCGCGGTCACGGTATCCTTGTGGACGCGGGCTGTTCGTTTCGTGCGCTGAAAAGCGCGCTTGACCTTATCGACACCGATTTTTCGGGGATTGAGGCTATTTTTATTACTCACGAGCATATAGATCATGTAAAGGCTCTCGAGCAGATAACAAAGCACACGAAAATTCCGATTTTCGCGACGGAGGGCACGGCAAACGCTTTGCACTCGGACGGAAAGCTTTCGGATATAAAAATTTATGACGCGAAAACGGGCTATAAAAGCGCGGCGTTTGAGGTAAGCTGCTTTCACACGTCGCACGACGCGGCGGACAGCGTGGGGTACAAGATACGCTACGGCGGCGAGTTTTTCGCGGTCTGCACAGATACGGGCGTTGTGACAAAAGAAGCCGAGCGCGCTATGACGGGGTGTCTGGGCGTTCTTATTGAAAGCAATTACGACGAGGAGATGCTGCGGCTTAATCCGCGCTATCACGCCGACCTTAAACGGAGAATTTTAAGCGAGTGCGGGCATTTGTCGAATAACGACTGTGCAAAATTCGCCGAAAAACTCGTGAAAAGCGGCACCCGACACATCGTGCTGGGGCATTTGTCGCGGGAGAACAACACCCCCGAAAAAGCCGCCGCCTGCACGAGAAGCTTCCTTGAAGGCAGCGGGTTTGTCTGCGAGCGCGATTTTACGCTGAATGTTGCTCCCGTCAATACTGCGGGGGAGTACATAGCGGTTTAATTAGGAGTGGTTGGACTTGAAGAAGAAATTTACGCCGAATGCGGTAAAATTCGCGTTTATGGCATTGTATTTTATAATACTCACAACAGAGCGTATAATAAGCCTTGTGGTGTGCATTTCGGCTGATCCGTCGTCGCATGACGGACTGGATTATTATATGATGGCGTTGACGATTTTGGCGATTTTCGGCGCGTACATTTTCGCGGTGATAAAGTTTACCGACGCCGCGCGGCATCACGACGACGAGGACTACAAGCCGAAGGGCACGTTTTTCGGAAATCTTGCGGTGGCGGCGGGAATTCTGCTTTTAGGGGGCATGGTTCACACCGACGGCACAATTCAAGGCATGCAGTTTGCGTCCTACGGAATGATTTTGGTGGCTATGGCGATACATACCGTCCAGAACATCAGAATTTCCCACAACGGCGACAAAAAATGGCTTTCGTTTGCATATATAACGGCGTTTTCCATGGCAATCCCGGTGGTGTATCACACGGATATAGATATAGCGTTTTTGTTTATCCCGGTTGAAATTGTGGTGTCGGCGGGCATGGTCATTCTTTTCACGATTATGCTTAAACGCTTTTTTGACGGGAACGGCGAGGACAGCTTTTCGCTGCTGCCGTTTCTGACGGCTATTTTCGGGGATTTTCTGGTTCTCGAAATGCGCTGGCACGAGGAGGTAAACGTCTTTGTGCTGATTTTCATCTGCATTGCCACGGTGCTGTGGTTTGCGGGGAATTTCCTGTGTATAAAGAAAAAATAACAGAAAACGAAAATCCGATGCCTTAAACATCGGATTTTTTATTGCAATTTTGAAAGCAGCAGAGATATAATTTCGTTTGACACGAGAAAGCCCTCCGCCGTAAGCGACAGCCTGTCGTTTGATATGCGGTAATATTTTTCGGGGACGAGCGGCAAAGCCTTTGAAAAGCGTTCCCAGAGCCGCCGCGGTATTCCGTCGGACAGCCGCAGCCCTAACATAATTTCCTCCTCGAGGGCGTTCGGAACGCCGTCCGAGACGGTTTTCTGCATTTCCGCGCTCAAAAACTCTTTAAGTCCGCGCGGCACATAAAACCGTTCTCCGTCCCAAAACGAGTGTGCCGCGGGACCTATTCCGAGGTACTCGTTTCGTTTCCAGTATTTGAGATTATGCCGCGAAAATTTCCCGTTCCGCGCAAAGGAGCTTATTTCGTACTGGAAAAAGCCGTGCTTTTCAAGCTCCTCGACCGCCAGAAGATAAAGCCCCGCGGTTTCGTCCTCGTCGGGCAGGGGCGGCGGATTTTTCCCGAAAGCGGTGTTCGGCTCGAGCTTTAAAATATACGCCGAAACATGCGTTATCGGAAGCGCGCAAAGCCTGTTTATCGTGTTTTTCAGGGTCTGCACGGTTTGCTGCGGAGTTGCAAGCATAAGATCGGCGGAGATGTTGTCAAAACCCGCTTTTTCCGCGAGCAAAACGGAATTTTCAGCGTCCCTTGCCGAGTGATTTCTCCCAAGCGCGGAAAGCTCCTCATCGCACAGGGACTGCACCCCGACCGACAGCCGATTTACCCCCGCGCCGCGGAGCGTTTTCAGGGTCTGTTCGTTCATCTCGTTCGGACAGCATTCAACGGTAATTTCCGCATTTTCCTCAAAATCAACCTGTTCCAGAATACGCGGGATTACCTTGTACAGCAAAATCGGAGTACCGCCGCCGAAATACACGCTGTCAAAACGTCCGCCGTAATGCCGGATATTTCTTATCACCGCGTCGGCGTACTGCGCGGAGAATTCCTCCCGGAACCCCACCGAGTAAAAATCGCAGTAGGGGCATTTTTTTCGGCAAAACGGGACGTGAATATAAAGTCCCCCGTCACTCCTCATCAAGCTTCAGCACCGCCATAAACGCCTCCTGCGGCACCTCCACCGTGCCGAACTGGCGCATGCGTTTTTTGCCCTCCTTCTGCTTTTCAAGCAGCTTTTTCTTTCGGGTGATATCTCCGCCGTAGCACTTTGCGAGAACGTCCTTGCGAAGTGCTTTTATCGTCTCGCGCGCGATAATTCTTCCTCCCACGCATGCCTGTATCGGTATCTCGAACAACTGCCGCGGGATATGCTCCTTAAGCTTTTCAGCCATTTTTCTTGCCCGCTCGTATGCCTTGTCCGCGTGAACGATAAACGAAAGCGCGTCAATAACCTCGCCGTTAAGCATAATATCCAGCTTTACAAGCTTCGACGGCGCAAAGCCGATCATCTCGTAGTCATAGCTTGCATAACCGCGGGTTCGGGATTTAAGAGCGTCGAAAAAGTCGTATACAATTTCGTTCAGCGGAAGCTCATAGTGCAAATCAACGCGGTTCTGGTCGATATATTTCATATCCTTAAACACTCCGCGGCGATTTTGGCAAAGCTCCATAATATTCCCCACATAATCCGACGGGGAAAAGACGTGCGCGTTTACCATAGGCTCGTTGCACTGCGCGATAAGCGTTACATCGGGGAAATTTGTCGGGTTGTCGATCATTTTCACGCTGCCGTCGGTCATTTCTATTTTGTAGACAACAGAGGGCGCAGTAGTGATTATATCAAGGTTGTATTCCCTTTCAATACGCTCCTGAATAATCTCCATATGAAGCAGTCCCAGAAACCCGCATCTGAACCCGAACCCCAGAGCTATCGAGCTTTCGGGCTCAAACGACAGCGACGCGTCGTTTAGCTTCAGCTTTTCGAGAGCGTCGCGCAAATCGCCGTATTTCGCGCCGTCCGCAGGGTAAATTCCGCTGAACACCATCGGGTTTACGTCGCGGTATCCCGCAAGAGGCTCATCGGCGGGCGTTTCCGCGCTTGTCACCGTGTCGCCGACCTTTGTGTCGCCGATAGACTTAATCGACGCGGCGATATATCCCACCTCGCCCGCTTTAAGTCCGCTTGCGGGGACAAGCTCCGTCGCCCCCATAAAGCCTGTTTCCACTACGGTAAACTCCGCCTTACTTGCCATCATGCGGATTTTATCGCCCGGCTTTACCGAACCCTCCTTCACGCGCACATAGAC
>CANRIQ010000171.1 GCA_947630655.1 uncultured Clostridia bacterium
TATTTGTTTATTCATGTTTTTATTATACCACTTTTGCGCTTTCTAGTCTACTAGTTTTGTGCGGTATTGCCTTAGAATTTTCGGGTCGTTCAAAAGGCTCACCGCAATGCCCAGACGCCGTTTCATTCCGCCCGAATATTCCTTGTATTTTCGGTTGCAGTCGTCTTTTAAATTCACAAATTCCAGCAGTTGGTCAATTCGATTTTGCGGCGAATTTACATTCTTTAATTCCGCGAAATATTTCATAATCTGAAGCCCCGAAAACGTCGGATAAAATCCCGGGTCCTGCGGAAGATAACCGAGAATATTCCGGTATTCCCCGCCGAGCTTGAATATATCCGTTCCGTCAAAAAGCACGCTCCCCGCGGTCGGTTTTAAAAGCGTTGCCGTAATATTCATAAGCGTGGATTTTCCCGCGCCGTTCGGACCTAAAAGCGCGTAAATTCCCTCGTTCAATGTTGCATTGAAGTTATCAAGCGCGATTTTCCTGCGGTAATTTTTCGTAATATTTTCGTATTTAAGCTCCATAAAATCACCTCGTTTCGCGCCCGAAAATGCGTGCAGAAATCACAATTTCCGCTAAAATTAAAATTCCCGTCACGCAAAATACGCAAATAATTCTGCTCATCGGGAAACCGAAAATTTCCGCGTAATCAAAATCCTCGAAAAACGTTTTTATATTCAAAAAAGACTGCGGAACAAAGCATTTTAAAGCGTTGAGTGTTTTCTGCGCCGTGATTGCGGTATATTCGTTTTTTGCTGCAACATACAGCCTTGACATTAAAACCGCGGGCGCAAGGCAGAAAATAACCCCTGCGGCGGCTGTCGGAAGAGTTCTTTTTGAAAGAATTGCAGCAAGCGCGGTAAACGTCACGCACGAAAAATAAAAAAGCAGCTTTCCCGCCGTTCTCACGGCGTAATACCCGTCGATGCTCATTGCAAACGGGCACGCGCAAAACGGCGCAGCCATTTGTACAGGCAGTGAGAAATCGTTCACGCCGTAGCAAATTGCTCCGATCGAAATCCCGATTAACGTGTGAAGTAAAATTATTCCTCCGACGACCAAAAAGCACGCCGAAAGCTGCTTTGTAAACAGCTTTATCCTGCCGTTTTTTGAGGAGAAAACCATTTTAAAGCTGCCGCGCGAAATGTCCAGCGTAAACATTCTCGCGGTCAGAATTACCGCAAAAAAAATCATAACATAGTCCCACGGCTCATCGTCGTAAAAGTCGCAGACCATGTTGAAATGCCCGAAATACCTCACCTCGCAGTCCACTATGCGGTTGTATTTTTTGACGGCAAGCGAATTCATTCTTATAACGCCCATATCGGGTTCGGATTTCGCGTTTTCCTCGGTAATATTCCGCAGCGCGTCCTTTACAACTGCCGTTCTGTATTCGGGAATTTCATTATAAATTCGTTCAAGCGCGTCTACAGCGCAATCCAGAAGTATATAATCATCGTAAATTGTGTCGGTATATTCTCCCTTGTCCTGCCTGTTTTCGCCGAACGCCCGCGAGCTTATTTCTTCCTGCTTTGCGCGGCAAAATTCAATCTGCCCGTCGTGCGTCATTCCCCTTTCATTCAAGGTATTTAAAAGCTCGTTCAGGTGTTGGGAATTCGGATACATTTTCCCGTCGTCTACAGGTACAATGATGTAAATTCCAAGATACGCCAGAACAATCCCGAAAATTATCCACATAAAAACCGACGCGAACAATTTTTTAAATTCAAAACGCATCTCAACGCTCCGTTTCTGCGATAAGCCTGCACTCCGCGCTGCCCTTATCAAGCGCGAAAATTATTTCCACGGGCGTTACATCACTACCCGTGGTTTTACTGCCCGAGCAGATGATATACGCCTTGTCCGCCGCCGATGACGAGATAATGTACAAAAGGTCTTTATCGTCCTTTTTTGACACGATGTCAACGTCGTTTTCTGTGATTACCTTTTGCGGAAATTCAATTTTTTGCGGGTCTGAGCCGTCAATTTTGCACATAAACGCTCCTCCTGCAGGGTCAGCATAATTTTGATAATAAATGCAGTCGTCCGTTATGCAGAAATTGACATAGCAGTCCTCGATTATTTTTTTCGGGGAATTTCCGTCCTCATCCGCCATATACAGCATAGGAACGCCGTTTTCGTATTGAACATAATACAACCCGCCGTTTTTGTAATCAAGCGCAGGCGAGTTGCCACAAATCTTTTTCGACTCTTTGGTCGCGATATTATAGACGTACAATTCGTTTGAAAGTTGAGTGCAGTAATAAATATTCTCACCGTTTGTGTCAACGGACATTATTATATCGCGGTCTATAAACACGGCGGGGTCGCTTGTCGTGCCATTTGAAATATCGTAGATAAAATAATGCGAAAGCCCGAAAACATAAAGCTTCCCGCCGCAGTAAACCATTTCGCCAAGCGTATACGGATTGTCCTCGTTCATTTCCTTGTCGAAATCCGTGCAGAAATTATTTTCAAAAAGCACCTTGTGAGTTTCCCCGTCATAAAGGCAAAGCTGATTTCCAAGAGTATAATAATACCCCTCGGGCGCGGACAGACCGCCCGACATTCTTTTGTGCGCCGAGCAGTCAGGCGAGTCTGATTTATGCGCGCAGCCCGCCTTGCTGCACAGCATTCTCACCTCGCCGCTTTCGCCGTTTATACGGATGTTTGTATCCCTCATACAGTAAAGATATTTCCCGTTTGCCGAGAAATTAAGACTCATTACAGCGACAGCTTTGTCGTCGTATTCGGCAAGCGGGAACATATTGCTGTCCGTTTCATCTTTGTTTTCAAGCTCGTTTTCGTATTCGGAAACGAAATCCGAAACATCAACATAACCGCTGTCAACACTGTTTTGCTCGTTATTGCACCCGCAAAGCAACACCGCGCACAAAATAATCGCGATTATCCCTGTTCTTTTCATTTTACCCCTCCGTGTTTACAAGCACTCTGAATTTCGCAGTAGTCTGCGTACTCATAGTAAGCGAAACCTCATTCGGTAAAAATGCCGGAATTGCCACAAAGCAAAATGTGTGAAGTCCGTCTGCGCCGAGAAATTCGGGCGGGATACAGTACTGTAAAGTTCTTTTGCCCGAATTGCAGTTTACTCTTAAGGAATACTCTCCGCCGAAAACCGGCAAAAGCTCTCCGTCGCGGAACAGTAATATGTCATAAGAATAATTCGCTTTCCCGCCGCTGTTAAATTTAATATAAAGAGGTTGATCTTCATTTGTGATTTCAACATCATTGTAAAAATGATTTTCGCTGTCGCCGTTTGGAAGCTCCGATAAAGGAACAGTACCTATATCCGAATATGTATTTTCATAATTTGTGATATAATAATCGCTGTCATCGGCGGTATTTTGACGAAAGCCCTCGGTATTTTTCGCGGAATTCGCCATTGTATACGCGCCTACTCCCGAAAACCGCCCAAGACCCTTTTTCGGGATATATTCGGGGAAACAATTGTACACTATCGACAGCACTGTAGCGTCTTTTATTTCGTCTCGGGGAATTTTGATGTTATAAATAATATCCTCGTCGGATTCGACAAAAAGCTCGTGCATTTTTTGAAACTCTCCGTTGTAAAAACTGCTCTCAACGGAAAAATCAACAGGCACTCCGTCGCCGACGGCATATACCCGCAAGGGGATATTCTCCCTCGGCATACTTTTGTCGGGGGAAATAATCATCCGCACCTCAAGCGACAGGAATTCGCTCTCGGGCACATCAAAGCGGTGAGCGCACGGAAAAACCCCGCCCTTTTCCCGAAAAACATTTATAGACGTGCTGAATGAAAACGGTTCAAGAGACAAATCGGGGTCTGCGGGGGTTCGCTTTGCGGTGAAATCGCAGGTTCAGAACTTGAATAGCTCTGCAAACTCGAATAACCCGACATCTTTTCATCAGACGTCGGGTTTTCCGATACACAGCCCGTAAATACAAAGACAGAAAGCAGAAGTAAAGCCGATTTTTTCATGGAATGATACCTCGTTGCTGCAAAGTAGCGGTTTAATATAGTAAAAATTGTTGTTAAAAAACGCCATTGGGAAATTTAATAATTATATTATACACCCTGCTTTCCGGTTTGTCAATAGCTTTTTTTGCAAAACAATCCGAAACAAACAATTTACCGTTCACTGTACCCTGTAAGCTGCCGACTGCCGACAAGTCAGAATTCAGCGCACAACATATTTCATTGGTGTAAATCTTATTCCGTCAATTTCTTGCTCCACTGAAACAGGTATAAATC
>CANRIQ010000172.1 GCA_947630655.1 uncultured Clostridia bacterium
CGCAGTCTGCCCTTCTGCGGTCTTTCCGCGCGGTACACTCTGTCTATCTGTATACATTTCGCCGGCAGTATCAGCTTTTCGCGGTTATTTGCGTAATATCTCGACAGCGGCAGCGTAAGGTCGTACCTCAGCCCCATATCGCAAAGCTCTCCGCCGTCCTGCAAAGCCTTTTGAAGCTTGTCTCCGCGCTTTAATATCTTGAAAATAAGGTTCAGATTATCTCCGCCGTCGCTTTTGTCAAGGTTTTCGATGTCCTCGACAGCGGGGGTCATAATCCTCGAAAAACCGTTCTGCCGATAAACCTCGAAAATCTTCTGCTGAATGCTCTCGCGAAGCTCCGCCTCCTCGGGCAGAAAATCCCGTGTTCCTTTAACGCATTTTATTTTCATTACAAGACCTCTTTCGTTCCGATATTTACAATTCTACACTTTATAACTAATTATATCATACCTAGGGAGATTTTGTCAAGATATTTTGAAAAATAGTGTTGTGAAAATCATATAATTCGGGCAGTTTAACTAACAAATAATTAGCAAAAATGCACATTGCGGAAAATATCGGAATATGGTATAATTTATTATGTGGCTGTATGCTGTTATTTAAATGTATTAGGAGGAAGAACAATGATTTGTCCGTTTTGCAATAAGGAGCTGCCCGATGGTTCGCAGTTTTGCGGATTTTGCGGGAAAAAGCTCTCCGCACCCGCTCCCGAGCCTGCGCCCATTCCCGTGCCCGTGCCTGTTGAAGAGGTAAAAGAGGTAAAAGAGCAGGCGGAAAAGGCTGTCGAGGAGGTTAAAGCCGAGGTAACCGAGACCGTAGAAGCTGCTAAGACCGAGGCTGCCGAGACCGTTGAAGCGGCTAAAACCGATGTTGCCGAGACCGTGGAAGCGGTTAAGACCGAGGCTGCCGAGACCGTTGAAGCCGCTAAAACCGAAGTAACCGAGACCGTGGAAGAAGCTAAAACCGAAGCTCCCGAAGCTAACAGTTGGAATATGGGTGCTGCGGGGGCGGCTGAGACCGCTGCCGACGCCGCAGACGCTTCCGCGCAGGCTGCCGAGGGCGGCGCGAAGGCAATCGATATGAAAAAAATCACCGAGATTGTCAAAAGCAAGACGTTTATCATCTGCTGTGCGGCGGTTGTGCTGTTTATCGTGCTTATAATCGTCATTGCGAACGTTGCTGCCGCAAATATGAACAAAAGCCCCATTAAGGGCGGCTATTACTCCGTAAAAGCCGACGGCGAGGTCGTTTATTTCTACAACGGCAAGCAGATAAAGGGAACCGATTTTTCGGGCGGCGCGAGCACGATTTCCACTTCCGCGGACAGAACCTGCGCTCTGGTAAGCGACGATGATACGCTGTATTACCTCTCGAACGGAAAATGCTCCGAGATAACCGATGATTTCGACGGGAGCGCGATCCTTTCCGCAAACGGCAAAACGGCGGTTTATTCCGATGACGACACTCTTTACGTTTTCACGGGCGGAAAATCGAAGTCCGTTGCGGACGCAGAGGGCGTTATAAGCAACGTTGCAATATCTCCCGACGGCAAGACCGTTGTATTCAGCGATTATGAAGACGGCGATTACAACGCGTATGCCTGGAACGGCGGCAAGGTAATCGATCTTGACGCTAAAATGTCCGTTTATACCGTAAGCAACGGCGGCAAGATGATTTACGGCAGCGCGAACGGCAAATTTGCCTACATAAAGAACCTTAAAGTCGATTCTATGGAGAAGCTCCGCGATTTTGACGGCGTTACCGACATCTCCGCCGACCATAATAAAATCCTTTTCGACAGCGGAAGCAGCGTTTATTATTTCGATTCCTCCGTTAAAGAGGAAATAAAGGTTTCGGGCAGCTCGGTTTACACCATAGCTCCCGGAAATTATTCAACCTCGCTCGGCAGCTTCAATAAATTTTTCGGCTATTCCGGAAGCGGAATTTACAAATTCTCCCGCAAGGGCAGCGAATTTGACAAGGATAAGATAATTTCGGGCGTTGACGACTATCTTCTGTCCTCGGACGGCAAAACGTTCTTTATCCTTGACGACTACGACCTTCTGAGAGTTTCCGCGTCCAATCCCGACAAAGAAAAGACGGTTGCCGAGGACGTTTACAGCTTCAGAACCGATCATTACGGCAAGTATATTTACTTCCTTGATGACGACGGCGATCTGCGCTATGTATCCTCCAAAAACAACAAGGTCGGCGACGACGTTACAAAATATCTCGTAAACGACAGCGGCGTGTGCGTATTTGTAGACGAGGACGGAGATCTTTATTACAGCTCCAAGGGCGGCGAAAAGAAAAAGCTGCTTACGGACGTAACCTCTCTGTCTAAGGTAAACGATGTTTTCTACGCGGTGTCCGACGACGAGCTGTATGTAAGCTTAAACGGCAAGAAATTCACATCAACGGGCGTTGATATGTAAAATCAGCAGGAATTACACGGCTGCAAAATTTTGCACCGTGTTTTTCGATAAATTTCTAAAAAGTTAATTATTCGGACAGAAAGGTAAGGAGATCATATGAATTGTCCCAATTGCGGAAAAGAAATCACGGAGGGCGCAAAATTCTGCTTCCATTGCGGCGCAAAGCTTGCCGCGGAAACAGCTCCCGCACCCGCTGATAGCGTTCCCACACCTGAACAGAGCGTTCCCACGCCTGCGGAGAGTGTTCCCACGATAGCGGAGAGTGTTCCCACACCTGCGGAGAGCGTTCCCACACCTGCGGAAAGCGTTCCCACGCCTGCGGAAAGCGTTCCCGCTGCGGCTACGGCTGTTATGGATAAGCCCGAGCCCGAAAATACGGCAAATACGGCGAATGCGGCAACCGAAACAGCTTCGGCAGCCGAGCCCGTACAGGGCGAGAAGGTAAAGCCTGTCAAGGGCGGTCTTAAGAATAAGATCATCGCGGCGGCTGTGGCGGCGGTAGTCGTAATCGGCGGCGGCACGGTCGGACTTAATTTCGCGTTTGCGAGAAACAACCTGTTCCACGCGTTTATGGGTAACCGCAAATACGCGGCTTCTCTTGCTAAAAACCAGTTTGAACAGTTAGGCGGGCTTTCACTGCCCGCTCCCGGAGAAAACGCTTCGGAAAGCAACAACCTGACCTCTGCGGCGGCTGCTTTGAAGTCCCTTGTTCCCGAAAACGGCGCAGAATTTGATCTGAACGCAGAAATTGAGCTTTCGGACGATATGCTGTCCGACGCGGCAAACGAAATCAACGGCGGCGAGGACACCACGAAAGCGGTTCTTGACGCGCTTAAAGACGTTCATGCGGGCGGTTCGGTTAAGTTTTCGGAAAACGGCATAGGAATAGGCGCGTATGCAAAGGAGGGTGACGGCGACCTTTGTAAGGTTCAGTTGTATTATGACGGCGAAACCGAGTCCTATTATCTCGCTGTTCCCGACGCTTCCGACAAGAGCCTTAAATTCTCGGACGAGAGCCTTGTTATCAATATGGACGAGCTTGACGGAAATTCCGATGACAACGCCTTCGGACAGCTTATTGCCGACATCGGCGAGGCTTATTACAACAACCTCAAGGACGCGGAATTCTCCTACGAAAAGCAGGAGATAAGCATAGGCGATGTTGCGTTCAACGGCAAGGTTATGACTGTGACATTCTCCGACGACGTTCTGGCGGGTCTGCTTTCGGACATAGGCGACGCTATCGAGGACAGCGATTACAGCAGCATGTTCTCAGACATTGACTTTGCCGACGCTGTTGAATCGCTTGAAGAGGGCGATGTCAAGGCGGATCTGACTATCGAGCATATGGTAAACGGCGACAACTCCATTGCCGGTATGCGCATTGATTTCAGCTCAAAGAGCGATTACGGCAAGTCCTCCTTTACAATGGTATACATCGACAACAAGTCGGGGCTCGCGCTTTCCGTCAAGTCAAACGGCGACGAGCTTATAAAGGTAACCCAGGAAAAGGAGTCCAAGGACGCAGGAAAATACGTTATAACCATTTCCGAAAGCGGCGAGAAGAACAAAATCACCGTGAAGTACGAGTGGACCTCCAAGATGAAATTCTTCGGCAATGACATTCAGCTCGGCACTTATAACATCAGCTTCGCGGGAAGCGGTTTTAATGGTCTTGACGGTCAGAAGGCGGAAATTGAACTCTCCGAGGACAACGGCGCATTGCTTTGCAAGTCAAAGGCAGACGTCGAGGGCACTAAGGTGAACCTGAATATCCGCCTTGCGGAGGGCACTTCCGAAG
>CANRIQ010000173.1 GCA_947630655.1 uncultured Clostridia bacterium
TAGTCGCCCTGAGTGTAGAACAGGCGCGTTTTGTCGAATCCTGCTTTCTGGAAGCAGTGGTCAACGTTTGTCGTGATGACAAAATAGTCCTTGTCTTTGACCAGCGCGAGCAGGTCGCTATATACCGGCTTCGGCGGGTCGGTGTAGCGGTTGATGAAGATGTATCTCGACCAGTATGCCCAGAATTCTTCGGGAGTTTTGTATGGGTAAAACCCGCCCGAATACATATCCGAAAAGCCGTATTTTCGGGCGAAATCGGAGAAATATTTTCTGAATCTCTCGCCCGAATAGGTAAACCCCGCCGCAGTAGACAAACCTGCTCCTGCGCCGATCACAACGGCGTCCGCTTTATCCAGCGCTTCTCGAAGGCGGTTTACGTTATCCGAGTAGCTTCCGGTAGATTTTGTAATCGACATCCTTGAAAACATTGAAAATCACCTCCGTGTTTCCCTTGTATTTCCGCACTGCTTCCACAGCGATTTTTGCGGCTTCGTCATTCGGAAAATGAAACTCGCCGGTCGAAATGCAGCAGAACGCCACGCTTTTTATGCCGTTTTCCTGCGCGATTTTCAGGCACTCCCGATAGCATGATGCAAGCAGTTCGCGGTCGTTTTCGGTCACTTTTCCGCGAACGATCGGCCCGACGGTGTGCAAAACGAAGTCGCATGGCAGGTTGTAGGCGGGCGTGATTTTCGCCCGACCCGTCGGCTCATTGTGACCCTGCAAAGCCATAATTTCCGCGCATTTTTGGCGCAGCTGCACCCCCCGCAAAGGTGTGAATCGCGTTGTCGATACAGCCGTGACATGGCGAATAGCAGCCGGTCATGCCGCTGTTAGCCGCATTAACTATCGCCCCGCATTTCAGGGTCGTGATGTCGCCCTGCCAGAGATATATGCCCTCGGCGATAGGTGATAATCCGTCAATGTCGGTTATCCCCTTGGCGGCGGTCAGAGCCTGCAAATAATCGTCCTGAACTGCAAGGAAGTCATCGCCTATAACCCGCGCAGGACGGACGTTTACAAGTGAACGAAAGAGCTTGAACCGCTCGGATTCGCTCTTCGGAATTGTGATTCTGCGGTACTCATCATGCTCCGAAATAAGATAATTTATCAAAAATTCAAGCCGTTCGGATTGGGTCATATTCTCGCCTCATTCTATGATTTTGCTTCGATTTGCTTTTCTCGGTTTTGTATGCGGATACTCCCCCTCACAATACCCCAAAAGGACAAAGCAGCGGGCAACATAGTTCTCTGGAATACCCCAATCCCGCAAAATTTCCGCGCCTATTTCGTTATCAAACGTTTCCTCTCCCCTCGCGACGATGCAGGAGGAAATGCCGAGCGCGGTCGCCATCAGCACCATATTTTCAGCGCAGCAAAAGGCGTCGGGAACGCTGTAGAGAAAGTTTTTCGCCGCGAAAACCACGCAGACCGCGGGCGCGCCGTAGAACCCGCTTTTCATCGTCGGATCGTCGATAATGCTGGGCTGGTCGGCTGAAACATAGCTGCCCGACAGCCTCGAACGGTCGAAATTTGCGACGTTAAGCCTGCCGATTTTCTCCGCAAGCTCCGCGTTTTTAACGCCGACAATGATACTGCGCTGACCGCCTCCTGCGCTCGGGGCGTAGGTCCCCGCCTCGATGATTTTCTCCAAATCCTCGCGGGAAATCTGCTTGTCCTGATATTTTCGGATTGAGCGGCGGTATTTCATCAGCTCCAAAAGCTCCATTATTCCACCTCTTTCCAGCACTGCGGGTCGGCGGCGTAAAAGTCGCCGTTTGTTCCTTTTGCGACGGCGGGGCAACCCCTGCACCACGCTTTAAGCTCGCATTTTCCGCACTTTTGGAATTTATCATAGTCCCGATACTGCTCCATCTCGCACACCCAGACGTCGGCAAGGCGGTCGGTGAACACGTTTCCGACCCTGCTGTCTGCGACCCGTCTGCAGGCGTACACGTCGCCTGTCGGCAGAATCGTGAGGTGGCAGTTTCCGCAGTTGCACCCGCCGTAAATCATACCCTTTTTGGCGTTTTCGGGAATCTTAAACGCCCCGGTTTCGTATTCGTAGAGCGTCCAGAGGTGGTCTTTTTTGTTGAAATATGTCCGACAGCCCGCGGCTTCGTATTCTTTGAATTTTTTGTCGCATATTTCAAGCAGCTCTCGGTATTCCTGCGGGGTCATTGATGAATCCAAATCGCCGCCGCTCGGGACATATCGTGAAAATGCGAAAACATTTGCCCCCGCCGCAACCGCCGTATCAATAATCCCCGGGACTTCCAAACGGTTTGCTTTCGACACCGTGGTCATAATGACACTTCGCATTCCCGAGCGGTTGATACAGCCGATTTTTTCAACCGTGCAGTCGAACGAGCCCGGTTTGCGGAACCAGTCGTGAGTGTCGCGAAGTCCGTCGAGCGAGAGCTGATATTTCTCGCACCCATACGATTTTAACTCGCGGCACACCTCGTCGTCAAGGTGAAACGGATTACCCATGATGGTGAACGGAATGGTGTGTTCTTTAAGTAGTGCCAACAGCCGCCAAAAATCCGGGTGCAGAATCGGGTCGCCGCCGGTCAGGTAGAAATAGGGCAGGCGGTCATAAACCTCGCAAAAATCAAGGCAGTTGTAGAACGCGTCCTCGATTTGCGCCCAGCTCATCGAATCGGGCTTTTTGCACGCATCGCCCGAAAAAATATAGCAGTGCTTGCACCTCTGGTCGCACTCGTCGGTGATGTGCCACTGGAAAGAAAAGTATTTTTTCATGTTGTCCTCGCTTTATAAAAATCGGTCGAGCCGAATAATCGTCGTGTTCCCGGCAAGAAATCCCGCCGGGAGTTGTCAAAATTGTCCGGTTACTTATTGTCCGCAGCTCCACAGGCAGTTCCGCAAGCCGCAGGTTTTTCCTCCGGCTTATCTGCTGCTCCGCAGGCGGCAGGAGCCTCGGCGGGTTTGTCATTTGCTCCGCAAGCAGTTCCGCATGCAGCGGGCTTTTCTTCCTTGGTGTCAGCGGCACCGCAGGCGGCGGGTTTCTCCTCATTCGTGTCGGCAGCACCGCAGGCTGTTCCGCAAGAAGAAACCGTCTTTTCCTCGTTCCATTCGGCAAGATTTGAAAGCGCCATGATTTTACCTCCTTTGCGAATTTCGGGATTCCTCCCGTAACTCCTATTTTACACATTTCCCGAAACCGCGCAAGTACGCACTTTTTTGTGAGATACGCACCTTTTTGTAACCTTTGCGTGTTTTCGGGATTTTTGATAAAAAAATTTTTGCCTATTGCAATTTCGGAGATGTCGCAGTATAATGTGAGTGTAACATTCATTTTTGAAGTAACGGAGGTGCCGTATGAAAACGAAAGCCGAGTTATTGCCGGAGTGTCCGGTTGCGACGACCGTTCAGCTCATCGGGAACAAGTGGAAACTGTTGATTTTGCGGAATCTGCTCCTACGCCCGTGGCGTTTCAACGAGCTGCAAAAGAATTTAGAGGGAATCAGCCAAAAGGTGCTGACAGATAGCCTGCGCTCGATGGAGGCGGACGGGATAATCACCCGCACAGTTTATGCCGAAGTCCCGCCGAGGGTGGAGTATGCGCTATCGGAGCTGGGAGAGAGCCTGAAGCCGATACTCGAGGCGATGAGGGTGTGGGGGGAAATGTATAAGAAGGAGAAGGAGTAAACGAATCGAGGTCGCCTTAAATAACTTTTTGAATGCAAATAAAACCGTCTATTTCTGCAAGAGGCAGGGGTAGGCGGTTTTGGATTTCTGATTGATTGCGCTGAATGGTTGTCATGCTTTATGAGTATTTGTCATTGATGATGTTCAAAAACGGAGTAAAATCACTGTCCTGCTGATTCTGACTGTCAATGCCGTTGTTGATTGCTATGAACCTTACGCCTTTCTCAACAAACAGAACCTCGGTGTAGAACCCGACTTTCAGATAATCTCTCCCGAGACGGGACATATCCTTTACTACAAGCGTTCCGACCTCGCCGTTCTCAATTTTGTCAAGCAATTCAGTCCACGCAGGACGGTTGAAATTCGTACCCGAGTAGCCGTCGTCCACAAAATATTGCAAGTTCTTGAGACCGTTATCCCTGCAAAACTTCGATATAATGCTCTTTTGATTGGAAATTGAATTTGATTCTCCTGCCAACTCGTCGTCACGCGAAAGCCTGCAGTAAATCGCTGTTATTTTTTCAGACTGC
>CANRIQ010000174.1 GCA_947630655.1 uncultured Clostridia bacterium
ACGGCTCGTCAGCGAGGATTATATGCGGGTCTGCGGCAATCGCCCTTGCAATTGCAACGCGCTGCTGCTGCCCGCCCGAAAGCTCCGACGGACGGTGCAAAGCCCTGTCCGACAGCCTCACGCTCTCCAGAGCCGCGAGAGCAATCTCCCCGCGCTGCTTTTTGGGAACTTTTCTGTACAAAAGCGGAAGCTCCACATTTTCCAGAGCCGTAAGCCCCGAAATGAGGTTGAAGCTCTGAAAAATGAACCCTATCTTAACGCTTCTTATATCCGACAGCGAGCGGTCCGACAGTGCCGAAACGTCCTCTCCGTCGAGAAAATAACTCCCCGAGGTCGGCGTGTCAAGACAGCCGAGAATATTCATAAGAGTGGATTTTCCCGAACCCGACGCCCCCGCAACGGTGACGTATTCTCCGTCCTCTATATCCAGCGAAACCCCGTCCAGAGCCTTTACGGTATTGCCGTTTACGGTGTAGTATTTGCACAGATCGCGCGCGTGAATTGCCATAGCAATTATCCCCCAAAACAAGAAAATCACTATTATTTTAAGCAATTCCCGCTTATTTATTCAAGCCCTCGATAACCCCGCACAAATAGTTGTATTCGGGGAATTCCGAGGCTATCCGCGCCCTGCATTTTGAAAGAAAATCCGCTCTCCACGCGGGATTGTCGCGCATTGCCTGTTTTGCCCCCCAAAGGTGGGTAAATTCGTTCTGCGGACGGAATAAATTGTCCTTGTCGAGCAGGGTTTTAACGGGCGTTCCCGTGAAATCCGCGCACATTGCGACAAGCCTTTGTTCCGCGAAAACCATATATTTCAGATAATCCCCGCCCCGTTTTGCCGATTTCATAAACGCAATAGCCTGAGCTGTGTAAAATTCCTTAAAATCATTGTCGGGAACATACAAAAACGCCGTGTTCAGCGGCAGCACATCCTCCCCGAAATCGGGGATAACCGCGCCGTTCGTCTTGAAATACGACAGGGGAGGGTAGATGCCGTCGGAAATGTTCTCGCGGTGCGCGGCAATTATCTCATTTCCGAACACGGGCGGTTCCCACACGATAAAATCCGTGTCCAGCATAACCACCGGAGCGGTGTTGTGCCGCAGCGCGAACAGCTTCCCGCCCGCCCAGAACATCTCGGGGTCAATTCCCTCAAGGTCGTCGGGAACGCAGACTATAACCTCGTCCCACAGCCCCGACAGCCCGATTTTGTCGTAATACTCGGCATAAGAATTGTCGCAGCACAGCACAATTTCGCCCGCGCGTTTTTTCCAGCTTGCCGCCGAAAGCACCGTGCAGTATAAATCGAAATCCTCCGCGGCGGGGAAAGCCTTGCCGCGGGCGCGCGACGGCGCAAATGACGCAGTGTGGAACGCTCTCATATCAGCCTATCCCGAAAACTACCTTTCGTACCATAATAAATATAGTGCCGCCTATTCCCAGAACCGCCAGAATTACCCCCGTGATTATCCCCGCGGGGTTTGTCGAACCCGAATTTCCGACGTTTATAACGTAACAGCAGGCGTTATCCTCGGCAGAAAGCCCGATTTCCTCGATATACTCCTGAAAATACTGTTTAATATCACCCGTCATAGCGGTAACTTTTCCCACAACCGACATGCTGCTCCAGCCGCCCAGGGGTTCTTTGTCGTAGCGGTAGAAATCATCGCTTTCCTTAGCCATTTTTTCGGCAAGCGCAATATCGGAGGAATTGCTTACTCTTATCGCCACGAACACGGGCTCTTCGTCCTCATAAAACGAAATTTCCAGCGGAAGCGCGTAATAATGCGCCGTTGTGCGGCTGTTGTACTTTATCCCGAGAAACGAATTTGACTCCTCCATATACGCAAACTCGTCCCAAAGCTCATAAATATCGCCCTCGACGAAAATGCCTTTTTTAAAGTCCTCCCCGCGCATTTCGGTAAGCTCGGCTCTGGGCTTATTAGCCTCAATTTTGTCCTTTACGCTCATTCCGGTGAAAACTATCCCCATAATCGCGAATGCCACCGACAAGATAAGCAGTCTTATTGTTCTCATACCCATACAATTACCCTTTCTTCAGACCGCCGATAACGCCTTATCTGCTTCGCCAGAGCCTCCAAGACCTTTTCGCCGGTCTGTAAACCAATTTTTGCCAACCAATATATTTCACGCCTTCGCGCAAAACACTTAATAAAGCCTTTTCCTCCTCGCCGAAACCGCCGCGCCTATAATTATCCCCGCAATTCCGACAGCGCAGACTGCCCCGCCTATGATTATGAAAACGGGCGGCGTCGCCGTGCGTTCTTCGGAGTATATCATATAATCCGCAATCCGCGTCGTTATCTGCGATTCTGCAAAATAAACGTTAAACTCCGTAATCCCTACAAGCTGCCTGTTTACCGCAAGAAATGCCGCAAACTCCCCGTGCCGCGTAAAATCTATCTTCCGGACGCTGCCCTTGAACTTAACGCACCTGTCGCCCGGCAGCGGCTCTTTGGGCGTTGGAACTATCGCGCTTTTTAAAAAATTCGCATCGCTTTCATCGCTTGTCGCATAGAGAATATAGCATTGCCGCTTTATATCCTTTTCGTAACCCAGCGGCACAACAAACACCCTGCGCGTTTTCGCTCCGCCGCCGACGTCCTCGGAGGTCTGGGGTTTAAGCTCCCCGACAGCGCAGTAAATTTCCCCGCTTACGGTATCTCCCGACCTTATAGTATCCTTATCAAGCGAGGTGAGCGGCACAGCCTCGGAATTAAAGGACAAAACGTCCGCTATGCCGAAATATATAATCATCGCCCCGATGTATATAACAACTCCCAGAATTGTATAATAAAGTGCTTTTTTCATATATTGTGAATTCCGTACCCGAATCGGTCAAGCGGGCACTCCAAAAGCGTTTTCAGCATAATTATATCGTATTCGTCAAGGTCGGGCAGCTTGTCAGCCAGCATAACAAGCGGGTCAGCGGAAATATTCTCCGAACCGCCGAAGCTGCCGAAGCTCCCAAAGCTGAAGCTTCCGAAAAGCCCGAAAATCCGTTCAAACAGCGAAAAGCTCCCGAAGCCGAAGCTTGCGAACCCGAACGAACCCGAGAGCAGGCGTTTAAATTCCCATTCCCACTCCCACATAAACTGCGCGAACGCCGAAAAGCTGCCCCATGAATAGGAATTTGCGAAAAAGCTCTCCGCCGCAAAGTTAAACGAGCCGAACGCCCCGTAAACGCCGTACTCCGAGCCGTAGTAGGAGCAAACCGCCGTGCCGCCTGAGGGCAAGCCGAAAAAGCTGTCAACAGTGAAGCTGCAAGGGTGCTTATCGCATTCAAAATCGGGCGCGCCGTCGCCGAACCGCTTGAGCGCGGCGGACGTTCCGCCGAAAACAGCGGCGATTTTGTCGGTAAGCTCCGGGTCGTCAGCCTTTAAGAGGGACAGCTTTTTTGCATATTCCGCGCCGCCGTGTTCCGAGAGCCATTCCACGAGGCTTCCGCCCAGAAAATACCCGCGAAGCGCGGCGATATCGAGGTTTTCGGGGATTTCGGCGGCGTCGGTGATTTTTTTCCTGTTGAGCCACAACGCGCAGGTCATAAGCTGTCCCTCCTTTCGGGTTAATATTACACACAATAATTATACCACATTTTTTCTCACTTTTCAACAGTTTTTTGAGAATTTTTCATTGTTAGAAGTAAGAAATTAGAGGTAAGAAGTTAGAAGGCAGTTTACAGTTTACAGTGAACAGTGAACAGCGTACAGTAAAATGTATCCGCTCGTAGGCAGTTTACAGTGAACAGTGAACAGCGCACAGTGTACAGTTTACAGTGAACAGTGAACAGTGTAAAGTAAAATGTATCCGCTTCGCGGATTTTATTAGATTGTATTTAAGATTACAGGCAACGTTCCCTCTTTGTGACAATCAAAAAAATCCGCCGTAAGGCGGATTCCTACTACTGTTTACGGCATTATGCGCGGAGCGCATAATGCAGCGTTATCCGCCGCAGGCGGATAATGCGTTCACTGTACACTGTAAATTACAAATCCCATTGCGCAAAGCGCAATGGGATTTGTGGTGGGCGCGGGTGGATTCGGACCACCGAAGCGAAACGCAACAGATTTACAGTCTGCCCCCTTTGG
>CANRIQ010000175.1 GCA_947630655.1 uncultured Clostridia bacterium
TCCGCGCACAATGCGGGCACGATACAAAGCGTGTTTTTATCGGGGAGTGCTTTTCGGATTTTCAAAGGCTCGTCTATCCCGAAACGTCCGCGCGAAAGCTCGTCCGCGCTTTCGATGTAATAGAAATCAAGCTCGGACTCCCCGCTTACGGGCAAAGCCGTCGGAATGCCCTTTTCGAGGCAGTAATCAATCACCCGCCGCGTGTCAACCTCAATTTCCGTAGACGCGTAGGTGAAAACCGATTTTGCCGCGTCAATCATCGGCAGAAGCTGCCCGAAAATATCGCGGTCGGCGCGTTCCTTAAAAGCCCTGTCCATAGCCTGCCTTTGCGCGATAAGCTCTCTTCTCAGGCGTTTTTTTAATTCATGCATTGAATACCCGCTCTGATTTGCCTTGAAAGCTCCTCGCCCTTAAGCACCCTTACAAGCTCCAGACCGAACTCCACAGCCACTCCCGCGCCCGCCGCGGTGGTAAAAATGCCGTCGGTAACTACCTTTTTATCGGAAATTTCCGCTCCCGTCAAAAATTTCTCATACCCCGGGAAGCAGATAGCCTTTTTCCCCGCAAGCACGCCCTTTTTTCCGAGAATTGACGGCGCGGCGCAGATTGCCCCGACGGGTACGCCGTTTTTCACGCAATAGTCAATCGCGGCGTTTACGACTGAGTTTTTTTCGAGATTAAGCGTCCCCGGCATACCGCCCGGAAGCACAATCATCTCAAGACGCTCGTCAAGCTCTGCCTGCATATCGGAAATATCGCACAGCATGGCTATTTTGTGCGAACTTCTGACAGCGTCGTCGCCTATTCCCACCGTTACGACGTCAAGCTCCGCGCGGCGAAGAATGTCGATAGGAGCCACAGCCTCAGTTTCCTCAAATCCGTCTGCAAGAAAAACGTATACCATAAATTAACCTCCGAAAGAAATAATATATTTTTCCTCCATAAACGCGGGATAATACGACAGCTTGGCTTTTCTTAAGTTTTCCGAGCCCGTGTCGTCCTCGCGGTTTATATACTTGTATCTGCCGCCGAGGGACTTTACAAATTCCCTGTTTACGGCGGTATATGCGCCCTGAAACTCCCGCAGAGCCTTTTCGACGTGTACCACGAAGCAGTCGCCGCCCACGGGCTCTCCGAACGTAAAAGCCTGAACCGCGCCGTTTACGCGCAGAACTCCCCCCGTATACCCCAGCTTATCGTAATACTTCAGCGAACACTCCACCACGCACAGCTCGTCCGATTTTGCCCTTGCCTCCACCGAAAGACTGCACTTGTCGATGTTCTCGGCGCGCCATTTTTCGTTCATTTCAAGACATTCGGGGATATTTTGAAGCGTCAGCGGCTCGAAGCTCCAGTCGTTCTCGTAAAACCTGTTCAGATGATTTCGCTTGCCGTGATATTTTTTCCCCGAGAGATTTTCAAGATCATCCGCAAGATACACATAATCGAAAAAATCGCGGTTTGCCGAAGCCTTCGCGTTCGGGTACAGAGCGGTAATTTTCTCGGTAATTTCCTTGTTTGCGGAAATCAGAAGCTCTATTTTCCGTTCACTGCAATATTCTGAAAGCAGCTCAACCGCCGTTTTTACGTCAACTTCTCCCGCGGGGTACAAAAACTGAACCTTACCCCCGCTTAACTGCCTGCAAAAATACATTCCGCGGGCAAAGGCGATTTCAACGCCGCCGAAATTCCTCCACACGAAATTATTCCCGAAGGTGTACTCGCACCCGCGAAAGCCCGATTTTTTCAGGCACTCGTCGGCGCGTTCCTTATCGGTAATTTCTATCCTTGCAAATTCAAGCTCCGCCATTATAAAACAATCCCTTTAAGTATTCGCACAAATCGGTGTAAATGTCCTCTATCGGGCGCGGAAGCCCGCCCCTCGCGCAGTCAAGCACCGTCCAGCCGCAGCGTTCCGCCGCAAAAAGCGCGCTCTCGCGGCACTGCCGCAGAAAAGCGGTGTTTTTCTCGTGAATGTCCTTTTTCGTTTTATCGCCGAGATAGCGTTGATCCAGAAGCTTCTGCGAAGCCTCTATCGGCATATCCAGGAAAATAACCGCGTCGGGCTGCGGCAGCCCGAGTTTCCCGTACTCAAAATCAAAAAGCCACTCAAGGTAAGCCTCTTTTTCGTCGTCGGGAAGCTTTGTAAGCTGATAAATGGCGTTTGACGTGGTATAACGCCCCGCAAGCACAATTCCGCCCGCCTCGTAGTAGTCCTTCCAGTCGGTGACAAAGCTTACATACCTGTCGATAGCGTACATCGCAGACGCGGCATACGCGCCGAATCTGTCCGCGCACGGGATTTCGCCGCGAAGATAGCAGTCCACAAGCTGCCCGCTTATCGTATTATAGTTCGGGAAGCTTACCGAGCGCACCTTAAGCCCCGTTTCCCTGAAATATCCCGTCACAAGATCAAGCTGGGTTGACTTTCCGCTTCCGTCCAGTCCGTCCAGCACAACAAGTTTTCCTTTATTCATAATCAATTTCTCCGCCGAAAAAAATTACATATATATTGTACCACATTTTTACACTTTAGTCAATATTTATGACGAGATTTTTTGAATAACCCGAAAAAAAGTTGTTCGAAAAGCATTAAATTTTAAATAATTGTAAGAAAATTACCTTTTCGGGAAGAGCGTACATTTTTTCCCGACAACGGAAAAGCCTATTTTCTGATAAAACGGGACAAGCTTGTCCTCGCACAGCAAAAACACTTTACTCTGCAAAAGCTCCCCGCAAACCGCGCGGATAAGCCGCCCGGCATTGCCCTTTTTGCGCATTTCGGGGAGGGTGGCAATCTGCGACAGCAAAGCCTCCCCGAAAAGCTCGTGCTGTATTGCCAGAACCGCCCCGCCAAGCCTCCGAAAGCGCGTCACGCCGTGCCGCGCGCGGTGCGACATATCGAGATACCACGGCTCAAAATCGATTTCAAACCCCGTTTTCAGGATATCGAACACCTCCGAAAGCGGCGGTTCTTTTTCGATTTCTTCAACCTCGCACGGATCTGCCGTTCCCGTGAATTGCATCAGAAAAAGCGTCCTGCAATCGCAGCAAAGCGCATTTTGAAGCCTTTTTCCGACATTCTCCGAACAGAAAATATCTCCGTATCCCCAAAACTTCAGAAACTCCGAAAGCTCCTCGAAATCGCCGTTTCGGGGAGCTTTTCCGCTATCATTTTCGCACACAACAAAGCTGCCGTTCAGCTCGCACAGCGTGAAAAACTCCGCGCTGTAAAAACGGCAGAAATCGTATTTTGAACCGTAGCAAAGCCAGAGCGCGCGGATTTTCTGCGCCTCAACTCCCGTTTTTGCAAGCGGAAGCTTTTCGCCCTCAACCACCCGTTTTATCATAAATCCGCAGACGCAGAAAGCAACTTCTCCGCGAGGGACTTTACCGCGTAAAAATCGCTCATCTTAATCACGCAGGACGGCGAATGAAGATACCTGCACGGCACGGAAACCGCGCAGGTGCGCACGCCCCCGCGGCTTACGTGAATTGCGCCGCTGTCGTTGCCGCCCGCCACAAGAGTCTTTGTCTGCACGGGAATGCCGTTTTCCTCAGCCGTCGAAAACGCCAGAGAATAAAGCTCCCTGTCGTAAACCGTACCCCTGTCCATATAGGACACCACCGCGCCCGCGCCGAGCCTGCAAACCGCCTTCGCGCCCGACACCCCCGCAATATCGCACGCTGTGGTCGTTTCCAGCACAAACGCAATATCGGGAGCCACCGTAAAAGCCGCGGCTTTCGCGCCGCGCGTTCCGATTTCCTCCTGCACGGTGAACGCATACCACGCGTCATATTCTGGTCCGCCGTTAATCATTTCCATCATAATCAGACAACCCGCGCGGTCATCGATTGCTTTTCCCTTGACAAAATCATCTCCGAAGGTGAAAAAATCCGCGTCAAAATACGCATAACTCCCCCTCGGAGCAAGTTTTTCAGCCTGTTCGCGGGAATATGCTCCGATGTCGAGATACATCTCAGAGAAATCGGGGATTTTTTTGCGTTCATCAGAGGACTGCTGATGAACAGCCTTAGTTCCGACAACGCCGAAAGCCCCGCCCTCCAGCACGAAGGAGCGTCCGAGCGCGACCGACGGGTCCACCCCACC
>CANRIQ010000176.1 GCA_947630655.1 uncultured Clostridia bacterium
AACGCAGTCTTTGTCGTGGAGCTGGTTATGAAAAGCCTATGAACCGTCCCGCCGTGCAGCCTGCGGCGGGGTTTTCTTCCCCTGCGGTTTCGGCTTGCGGGGAACGCCGTCTTTGTCGCGGAACTTGTTATGAAAAGCCTATAAAAAATTCCCCGTTGTCAATCGGACAGCGGGGAATTATTATGCTTATTTTTTCCTCTTAGAACCCGCGTCCTTACGGGAATTGTCGGGCGCGTCGAGAATGGACGGTGCTTTTGCGTTCTGCTTTTCCTCATATTTCGCAAACCACACGGGAACGTTCAAAATCAGCATCACCGCAAGGGTTATCATCGTGATAAAAATGCACGGCATAAACAGCTCGGTAGGACCCGTGACGTTGTAATTTTTCAGCACCTGCCGATAGCTCTCAAACGTCGCAAACGACCCCGCAGCCGCCGCGGTGTGTATCCCGAGCGCGGTTTTGGAACGCCCTCCGATAAGGAAAAACAGCCCCGCGATGTACAGCACCGACGACCCCAGCCACAAAACCGCAGGCACGGTGTACGATACCACAAAGTTGTCAGGTTCGAGCAGGATACTCAGCGGCGCGAGAATTCCGAGACACAGCCCGAAAATAGTCGTCATAGCGATTTCGCAAAGCTTCAGGATTATGATAATCACCCTCGCCGCGCCCTTGCCCTGATCCTTCACGAAAAAGAAAAACGTTTCCTTTTCGGGCTTCTTGTCCTTTTGTTCGTCAGCCTTTTTCAGCTTTATATTCTTCCTCATAACTCGTTTTTATACCCCCAGCGGTCTATGCCCGCCTTGCGCATAGCCGTGAAAATCCGCTCCTTTGTGCCCTTGTCGGCGCGTTCAAGCTCCGCCAGAAGCTCCTTTGCCGTCTGGCGGGCGGTGTGCTTGTCCTCGGGACATTTTGACCTTACAATCTCAAAATTATTGCGCTTTGCACACGAAATAACCGCATGTTCGGGCGCGAAAACCAAAGGACGTATAAGCGTAATATCCTTCCGCGAGAGGTAGGAAATCGGCGCGAAGCAGCCTATTCTGCCCTCGTGAAGCAGGTTCATTACAAATGTTTCGACAGCGTCGTCGTTGTTGTGACCGAGGGCTATTTTATTGCACCCGAGAGCCTTTGCCGCGTCGTGAAGCGCGCCGCGCCGCATTTTCGCACAAAGCGAGCAGGGGTTCGGCTCCTTGCGGATATCGAAAACTATCTCGGCAATGTCTGTTTTTATCAGCTTGAATTCGACGGAAAGCTTATCGCAAAGCCTTTCCACAGCCGAATAATCGCCGTCCTCTCCGCCGAAGCGCGGATCGAGAGTAATCGCCGCAATTTCGTATTTTTTCTCGTAAAATCGGCGCATACCCGCAAGTCCCGCCAGCAGCACCATGCTGTCCTTGCCGCCCGACACGCCGACCGCGATCTTGTCGCCGTCCGCAATCAGGTCAAATTCCTGGCATGCCCGCCGCAAATATCCGTATATCTTCTGCATTTCAGCCTCTCCCGACACAAAAGCTGTCAAATTCCGCGCCGCTTGAAAGATCCTTCCACGAAAAAACGCCGTTTTCATACACAAGATAGCTGTGCGGAGTATTTTCCTTCGGCAACGCCGCCGAGCCGCAGTTTAAAAACAGCGTTTTGCCGCGCTGCTCCCGCTTCGGGATATGCGTGTGACCGCTGATTGCAAAATCGCACCCGCCGAATTTCTCCTCAAGATGCCCGTGATACAGAAAAAACTCAAAGCTGTCGGCAAAAAGCAACGCCGTCGGCGCAAGCACGGGGAATTCCAGCACCATCTGGTCTACCTCGCAGTCGCAGTTTCCGCGCACGCACAAAAGCCTGTCCTTTACCGAATTCAGAAGCGTTATCACCTCTTTGGGCGCGAACCCCTCGGGCAGGTCGTTTCGCGGTCCGTGGTACAGCAAATCCCCCAAAAGGCAGATTTTCGCGGGGTTTTCGCGCTCGGCGGCGGAAAGAAGCCTTTCACACCACAGTCCCGAGCCGTGTATATCCGACGCAAACAGCAGCTTCATTTTAAATTCTCCTCGCTTGTTAATATATGTATTATTATAGCAAATTTTTCCCTGCAAGTCAAGTTGTAAAGGCTGCTTTGCCGATAAAAAAAACACGGAAATTTTCGGCTTTTTTCACAAAAACGTTAAACTCTATTGACAAATTTTGAGCATTATGTTATACTGTTATTAAGGAGTTTAAAGCGCAAAAGTCTACACGAAAAGGAGCCTTGTCTTATGAGCGATAAAATTAAGCCGAAATTCAGCCTTTACAAAAAAATTACGCTGATTTTTCTTATTCCCCTGCTGTCAATGGGGCTGATACTTACAACCTGCTTCGCGCTGGTGTCAAGGTCGGCGCAGACGCTGCGCTACGAGGACGAGGCGGCGGCTCTCGCGAGGACCTATGCCTTTGCCGTGAAAAACCAGGTTGATATGCTGTCACAGCAGTTTGATGTTGTCATCAAAAACCCGAATATTGTCGATGAAAGCATCCCGCTTGACGAGCGCAAAAGGATACTCGAGGAGAGTGCCGCGACAAGCACTTTCAAGGACTTTGCAATCTCCTATTCCGACGGCAAGACCTACAACGACACGGATATTTCCGGGCGCGATTATTTTAAAGAGGCAATGGAAAGCAAGGGCGCGTATGTTTCAAGCCCCGTTATCCGTATGACCGACAACTCCCTTACCGTTATGATGGGTAAATATTTCAGCGAAAACGGGCAGGATTACCTGTGCTACGGCGGGCTTTCGGCGGATATTTTCTCGAATATGGTAAGCAGCGTTGAATTCGGCGAAAACGCGGTGTGCTTTATTCTCGACCGCGACAAGCAGGTAATCGCTTCAAGCACCGAGGGTATCCCCGTGCTGACCGATCTTTCGGGCAATACCGACCTTGACAAGAGCGTGTCGGGGCTTCGGGGGCTTGCGGACGGCATGGTTTCGGGCAATTCTGCGACAAACACCGTCAATTTCAACGGGCAGAACTATTTCTTCGGCTATGCGCCGATAGAGGGCGCGGAGGGCTGGAGCGTTGCCGTCGGCACTCCGAGCACGCTTATGGTGACGACGATTGTGCTTACCGCGCTGGTTTTCATTGCGATAACAATTGCCGTTATAATCATCTCGGTGTGCGTTTCGGGCAGGAATATAAAGCACGTCTGCGCGCGTATTGAAAAAGCCTCCGACAGGCTTGCGGACTTCGCAAAGGGCGATATTTCAACGCCCGCTCCCGTGTTCAATTCGGGCGATGAAATCGAGATTATGGGCAATTCGCTCGGGGAAATGATAAATTCTGTCGGGGAGTACATAAAGGATATTAAAAACGTGCTGGACGGCATTTCAAACGGCGATCTTACCGTTCGTCCGAACGCCGCCTATAACGGCGAATTCGGGGAAATAAAGACCTCTCTCGAAAAAATTCTCACCTCTATGAGAACGCTTATGAACGAGGTCGGAAAGTCCGCCGAGGAGGTCCGCCAGGGTGCTTCCCAGCTTGCGGCAAGCTCTTCGCAGCTTTCTGCGGGCGCGGTAACTCAGGCTTCCGCGGTGGGAGATGTTGCCGAAACGGTGCGCGATATTTCCGACAAAACGGAGCTTAACACCGAAAACGTCAAGCGCGCTCTTGAGACTGCCCGGAACGCCAACTCGCAGGCTCATGCGGGGTCGGAAAGCATGTCCGAGATGCTGAAGGCTATCCGTGAGATTGAAAATTCTTCGCAGGAGATTGGGCAGATTATCAAGGTTATAGACGATATTGCGTTCCAGACGAATATTCTCGCGCTGAACGCGTCAATTGAGGCTGCCCGCGCGGGCGAAGCGGGAAAAGGCTTTGCGGTTGTCGCTGACGAGGTCGGAAATCTCGCGGGCAAGTCCGCCGAAGCCGCTAAACAGACGGGACAGCTTATCACAAGCTCCATTGCCGCCGTAAACCGCGGCGCGGATCTCGCGAAAACGACTTCCGACGCGCTTTCGAGGATTGTCGAGGGCGTGGAGGAGGTGTCCCGCGTGATAAAGGACATTTCCGAGGCAAACGACCTTCAGACTGCGGC
>CANRIQ010000177.1 GCA_947630655.1 uncultured Clostridia bacterium
CCGCTCGGTTTGCTCGGCAGCTTAAACCTATTTGATGCCGATAATTAACCGCTGCAAAAACCGCATAGCTGTGCGAAAAGGCGGATATTTTGCAGCTCGGACGGCGGGCAGACTGCGCGGCGGTAAAATATGTTCTCCGCTCGGCAGATTGGGCTGTGCGGCAGCTTGAACCTATTTGCTGCCGATAATTAACCGCTGCCGAAACCGCATAGCTGTGCGAAAAGCGGACATTTTGCAGCTCGGACGGCGGGCAGCCTGCGCGGCGGGAAAATTCGTTCTCCGCTCGGCAGATTGGGCTGTGCGGCAGCTTGAACCTATTTGATGCCGAAAATTAACTGCTGCCGAAACCGCATAGCTGTGCGAAAAGCGGACATTTTGCAGCTCGGACTGCGGGCAGACTTCCCCTGCTCCGCTGCCGAAAAGCTCAAAGCCGATAACCCGCAATTTGGCTGTGCAAAACACTCCGCGGGAAACCGCGGGTTTAATAAACTTCACTTAAAGAAAGGGAGATTTTATGTCTACAGGACGATACGGCGACTTCGGCGGGCAATATATCCCCGAAACGCTGATGAACGAGATCCATAAGCTGGAAGAGGCTTATGAACACTACAAAAACGACCCCGATTTTATCGCGGAGCTTGACAGGCTTAACCGCGAATATGCGGGCAGACCGTCGCTGCTGTACTATGCGGAGAAGATGACAAAGGACCTCGGCGGCGCGAAAATCTACTTTAAGCGCGAGGATCTGAACCACACGGGTTCGCATAAGATAAACAACGTGCTGGGGCAGTGCCTGCTTGCTAAAAAAATGGGCAAAACCCGCATTATCGCCGAAACTGGCGCGGGTCAGCACGGCGTTGCGGCGGCGACCGCGGCGGCACTTATGGGGCTGGAATGTGAGATTTTCATGGGAAAAGAGGACACCGTTCGGCAGGCGTTGAATGTCTACAGAATGGAGCTTCTCGGGGCGAAGGTAAACCCCGTCACCACGGGCACTATGACCCTTAAGGACGCGGTAAACGAGGCTATGCGCGACTGGACAAGGCGCGTGGACGACACGCTTTATGTTCTGGGGTCGGTTATGGGTCCGCACCCGTTCCCGATGATTGTCCGCGACTTCCAGAGCGTTATTTCCAGAGAAGCGAGAGAGCAAATCCTCGAAAAGGAGGGCAAGCTGCCTACCGCCGTTATGGCATGCGTGGGGGGCGGTTCAAACGCTATGGGAATGTTTTACAACTTCATAAACGACAAGGACGTGCGCCTTATCGGCTGTGAAGCGGCAGGGCGCGGCGTTGACACGGGTGAAACCGCCGCGACTATCGCTACCGGCACTCTCGGAATATTCCACGGCATGAAGAGCCTGTTTTGCCAGAACGAATACGGGCAGATTGCGCCGGTATACTCGATTTCTGCGGGTCTTGACTATCCGGGAATTGGTCCCGAACACGCGTATTTACACTCTATCGGGCGCGCGGAATACGTTCCCGTAACCGACGACGAGGCGGTAAACGCGTTTGAGTATATCGCAAGAACGGAAGGCATAATCTGCGCTATAGAAAGTGCGCACGCCGTAGCGCATCTTATGAAAATTGCTCCGACAATGAAAAAGGACGATATAATCATCTGCTGTCTGTCGGGACGCGGAGACAAGGACGTTGCGGCTATCGCGAGATACAGGGGGATAGATCTTCATGAATAGAATACAGAACGCTTTTAATAACAAAAAAGCCTTTATCGGCTTTCTTACGGCGGGAGACCCGACATACGAGGCTTCTCTTGAAAATATGCGGGCAATGATAAAAGCGGGCGCAGACCTCATCGAAATAGGCATACCGTTTTCCGACCCTATTGCCGAGGGTCCCGTTATTCAGGGCGCGGACGTCCGCGCGTTAAAGGCGGGAATGACTACCGACAAGGCTTTTGAGCTTGCGAAAACGCTCCGCTCGGAAACCGATATCCCGCTGGTGTTTATGACCTATTTAAACCCCGTGTTCAAGTACGGGTATGACAGATTTTTTGCAAAATGCGCCGAAATCGGCGTGGACGGGCTTATCTGCCCCGATATGCCGTTTGAGGAGAAATCCGAAGCCGACGCGGCGGCAAAGGCTCACGGGATATCCGTTATTTCCATGATTGCCCCGACAAGCGAGGCGCGAATTAAGGCTATCGCCGAGAGCGCGGAGGGATTTTTGTACATTGTGTCCTCTTTGGGCGTGACGGGCGTGAGAAGCGAGTTTTCTACAGATCTTGGCTCTATCATGGAGAACGTCAAGAAATACGCGAAGGTTCCCGCGGCTATCGGGTTCGGAATTTCCAATCCCGAGCAGGCAAAAAAAATGGCGGCTATTTCCGACGGCGTTATCGTGGGTTCGGCGATAGTAAGGATTATAGAAAAATACGGCGAAAATTCGGCGGATGAGATTTACAAATTTGTAAAGTCGCTTACAGACGCTGTTCATTAAAAATTTGACCGCTAAACCGCTCCAGTATTTGGGGCGGTTTTTATTATGCAAAATTGGAAATTTTTATGATAAAACTTTTCCAAATTTTTCTTACAAAAAACGAAAAAATCGGAAATTTTTCTGCACATTAAAACGTTTACAAGGTTTATTTTGCAAAAAATCCGCTCAAAATAGGCGTTCAGAGCCGAAAATTTGTTCAAAATCCACAAAAACCGCGTTAATTTTTCTACAATGTAATAATTCTCAAATCAAGGGTTAGTTATAGATTTTTTTTCGCGGATATGCTATAATACAATAGTAAAACCGAAATCGTTAATTTTGTGACGATTGCGGAGTTCCTTACAATCCGCCGTGGAAAAGGCGGTAAATAATTCAAGGAGGCTAAAACATGGCTTTTAAAAAGAGCGCGATCCCCTTTGCCGGGACCGCAGAGCAGGAAAAGCGTCTGAAGGCGGTAATTGCCGAGCATAAGGACGACCCCGGCGCACTTATGCCTATTCTTCAGAAGGCTCAGGACATCTACGGCTATCTGCCTATAGAGGTACAGCAGATGATCGCCGACGAGATGGACATTCCTATGGAAAAGGTGTACGGAGTGGTGACGTTCTACGCGCAGTTCTCCATTAACCCCAAGGGAAAGTACAAAATCTCGGTTTGCCTCGGAACGGCCTGCTATGTAAAAGGCTCCGGCAACATTTATGATAAGCTGCAGGAAAAACTCGGCATAAAGGGCGGAGAAATCACTCCCGACGGAAAATTCTCGCTTGACGCGTGCCGCTGCATAGGCGCGTGCGGTCTGGCTCCCGTGCTTACGGTGAACGACGAGGTTTACGGTCGTCTGACGGTTGACGACGTGGACACTATCCTCGCAAAATACGCTTGACGGTTTGTCATTCATTACTTATTTAGGAAGGAATATTGTTTGATATGAATATGATAAAAACAATAGACGAGCTTAATGCCGTAAAAGCCGCTGCCGCGGAAGTCGTGAATGTCCGCGTCAACGGTAAGGATACAGGCGTTAAGGACGTGCTGGTGTGCGGCGGTACGGGCTGTACCTCCAGCGGTTCGCTGAAGATTATCAAGAAGCTCGAAGAAGAGGTTGAAAAAAACGGTCTCAAGGACAAGGTGAACATCATCAAAACAGGCTGCTTCGGTCTGTGCGCTCTGGGACCTATTATGATAGTTTATCCCGAGGGTACGTTCTATTCCAAAATGGAAGAGGAGCATATCCCGGAGATTGTTGAATCTCACCTTAAAAACGGCGTTCCCGTAAAGAAGTATCTCTACGCGGAAACCGTTGACGGCGACAATATAAAGTCGCTTAACGATACCGCTTTCTATGCAAAGCAGCATCGTGTGGCACTCAGAAACTGCGGCATGATTTCCCCCGAGCATATTGAAGAATATATCGCCCGCGACGGTTATCAGGCTTTACATAAGGTTCTTACCTCCATGTCTCAGGACGACGTTATAAAGACCGTTCTGGACAGCGGACTTCGCGGACGCGGCGGCGGCGGCTTCCCGACGGGTAAGAAGTGGCAGCTTGCGAAGAACCTTGTTCCCGACGCTGACCAGAAGTACGTCTGCTGCAACGC
>CANRIQ010000178.1 GCA_947630655.1 uncultured Clostridia bacterium
GCCAATAGCTCAGTTGGTTAGAGCAACCGGCTCATAACCGGTCGGTCCGGGGTTCGAGTCCCTGTTGGCGCACCATCATGCTCGTTGGAGGCAGGGCGTTTGCCTTTCCTCTTTTTTATTACCTAGGGGTATAGTTCAGTTGGTAGAACGACGGTCTCCAAAACCGTATGTCGTGGGTTCAAGTCCTACTGCCCCTGCCAGCAACCCCCTCATTGCGCAAAGCGCAACGAGGGGGTTGCGTCAGTATATAGTGTAAAGTGAACAGTAAACAGCAAATGTATCCGCCTTACGGCGGATTATATTGGATTGTAATAAAGAGGAAAAGTTGCCGAAACGCACATAAAGGATTAGATTGTAATTTCCAAATGATACCTGAAGAAAATCTCAAAAGCGGCGAGATCACGATTTATATCGACACCCCGCCCGAAACCGAAGCCGAAGTTGCGGCTTACAACAAGCATATGAAGGAGTGCAAACGAGCCCTCGAAAAGCTGAAGCCCTACAAGGACGGCATTTTGATAATTTTCGCGGTTTGCTGGGTCTTTTCTATGGTGGTCGGGCATTTCGGCATTCCGTTTTTGACCTATATAACGCACACCTTTTACAGCTTCTGGAACGAGCGCGTGTGCGTTTTAACGCTTTTGATATTAGCGGCAATTTACGTCTTTTTCGGGTTTATCCGCGATGAAATTAAGATAATAACGTTTGCAGCCACGGCGTTTATAATCGTCAATTGGTACTCGGTGATATTTATTGCGGCGATTTTTGTGCTGTATGTAATTTACAACCACAAAATTACCTCGCTTCGGCAGGAAAAGGAATTCCCGGTGTTCAGCCCGATTGTGGTGCGATACGAAAAATCGCATATGCCGCGCAGTCTTCGCTAGCTTATCCGTTTAAAACCGCTTTTGAATACAACAGCACGCCCGCCTTCGCGTTCGGGTGGATGCTGTCAAGCAGGTATTCGCTTTCGGGAGCTTTCGACAGCGCGTCTTTTATAAACTCATTTGCGTTTATAAATCCGCATTTGTTTTCGCGGCAGAATTTTTCAAGTGCTGCGGAATATTCTTCGTTTAAAGCCGTTTTTTCGCTGAAACCGAGCGCGCTGTTAATATCTCCGTCGGTTGAATACCACGGTGCAATAAATACGAATTCCGCGTTTGGAGCTTTCCCGCGGAGTTTTTCTTTAAGCTCGCCCATACGCGCGGAAAACTCCTCCGCAGTCATGGCGCAGACGCTTTCGTCGCGGTAGCGCACGTCGTTTGTTCCGACAGCTATTACATACAGCTCTGCGGCGGGGATATTTTCCGCCTGTTCGATAAGATAAGATGCGGTGCAGCCGCCCTTTGAGAAGTTTTTAAATTCCGTTTCGGGGAAAAGCTCCTCAATCGGCTCATACCACGGACAGCCGCCGTTTTTTGTACCCTCGGTAAGGCTGTCCCCGACAAAGCAGGCGGTTTTCGCGTTTTGAAGAGCTTTATAAAGCGTTTTTTCCTTCATGGCGGGCGTTAATTCAAGCCCGCCTGTTTTTTCTCTCAGATAACCGTTTTCGTTGAAATAATATCTCTCGGGAACAGCTGAAATATCCATTTCCTCGCCGAAAACAACTCTTGTCACCAGACGGTTTGCGGCATTTGCGCGGTCATAATCGTCGGTGCTTATGGAGGCTTTAAGTGCGGAGTCGTTTTCGATGTCGAACGTCGGGATTGCCGTAAAATTCCCGTCTGCGGGCGACATGGTGTAAAGCGGCACGACGCTGCCGCCTATTATTTTCTTCGTGGAACGGTCGATATACACATCAACAAGCATACTCGCGTCGCCTTGATTTTTGCGGTAGATGTTGGCGAAATTCCCGGGGCAGTAGGCAGTAAACACGTTTTTCCCGCCGTAATTTTCAATAAACGCAGGCTGAACCGCGTGCGAATGGTCGCCGAGAATAATATCCGCCCCAAGCTCCTTAAAAATCCCGAACCATTTTTCCTGTTCGGGGTCGGGCGAGTTTAAAAACTGCGTTCCGATATGCGGCAAAACGACGATAAGGTCGGGATTTTCGGCGCGGGCGGCTTTGAAATCCTCCTCAACCGAGCGTTTAAGCTGCTCGAAAAGCTCTCCCTCCGTACCCGATATAACAGACGTTAAATAGGACAGCTCCCCGTTTGCGAGAGCCTCGGCGGTATAATTATTGCTGCCGTAGGTGTAGGAAAGCACCGCCAGCCGAATTCCGTCCGCTTCGACGATTTTAACGCGGTTTTTTGACTTTTCCTCCGCGTTTCGGTAAGAGCCCGTGTGGTCAAGCCCGATTTTGTCAAGCGTATCTAAGGTTTTCGCCGCGGCAGCCTGCCCTTTATCGAGAACATGGTTATTTGCGGTTGTCACAAGGTCAAAACCCGCGTCCTTTACGGCTTCTGCAAATTCATCGGGAAAATTCAGCGCAAGCGTCTTTTTGTCGTCGTAATTGCTTGACGAAAACCCGAATTCCTCGCCCGCCGCGGGACCTTCGAAAACTCCGACGGCAAAATCTGCGGAGGAGATGTATTTTTCCGCATACTGAAAGACATCGGAGAAGTCATAGCCGCCGTCCTTATATCCGCGTTTTACCTGATCCTCCAGAAGAATAAGATCTCCCGCGAAGGTCAGCCTGAAGGCGTTGTCAAAGCTTGCTTTCTGCCCGCTTGTGAGAATTTCGTGCGCGGCAGGCTGCGCTTCGGGCTCGGAATAGGAGCTTTCCTCGCGGGTGAAAACCGAGGAGTACACATCGGACAACAGCATAGCTGCAAATCCTAGAACTACTCCCGCCGCCGCAGCTTTTGCCGCTGCGGAAAACGCGCCGCGCGTTTTTTGTCCCGTGAAAACAGCCGTTCCCGCGTCTGCAAAACGGTTCAGGATTTTCGCAGCAAAATCGCTCCCGAAAACAAGGCAGATGACAAGCGTTCCCGCCGCGGATACCAAAGCTGTAAGCCACGCACTGTTTATCCGTGACATAAACCGCGCCGCAAAAAGCGTTATCGGGCGGTGAAACAGGAATATCCACAGCGAATTGCGCCCGAATTTTGTGATAAGCGGCAATTGCTTGTCAACGGACGTAAACCGCAAAAAGCGTATCATCAAAGCCGCCGCTGCAAACATCGCAATTCTGGTTAAAGCGTCGGTTGGAGAGGAATATCCGTACATCAGAAGCCCGTCGTCGGTAACATCGGCAAAGCACAGCAAAGCCGCCGATGTTACTGCCGCACCGCCCAGGCACAGCAGCCCTTTTGGCAGTCTGCGGGAATATTTTTCGGCTTCAAGCTTCCCGCTCTTTTCAGCCGACAGCTTGTACCCCGCCATATAGAACGGGTAAAAACAGATTATTCTGGATATGGCAAGGGTGTTGTCTATAGAGCTGAAGAACCCCGCAAACAACGCCGCCGCAAGTAAAATAAGCTCTATTTCCTTAAACCGCGCAAGATATTTTGCCGTAATCCGCCAGACTATCATGGCTATAAGATACCAGAACGAATAAAGCGGGATAAGCAGCGACTCAAATCCAAAGCTGAACCCCGCAATGCTGTTGAAGATGAAGTACAAAAACGCGAGCTTTACTATCGCGCCGAAGCTCTGCGAACGCTCGCTTTTCCCGAAATAACCCGACGCAAACACAAACGCGGGCATATGGAAAAAGTAGATAGCCGTCTTTATCGTATCAAGCGCGGGGAAAGCCGTTACCTGCCACAAAAAATGCGCGAACACGGTAAGCAGCATCAAAAACCCCTTGATGTTGTCCCAGTACGCGCTGCGGCTTTTTTCGTTCGGCAAGCCCTGTCGGACGGTCAGATTTTCGCTCATCTTGCACCCCTTATATCAATCGTTCAGACCCGCAATTTCTCTTACAACAACCCCCGCAATGATAAGTCCCGCCGCCGATGGCACAAACGCGCAGGACGCGGGAACGCGCCTTTCGGGGGAGTTTTTGCGCGGCTCTTCAGTGGAATACACAACCCGAAGATGCCCCACGCCGCGCCGCCGAAGCTCGTGCCGCAT
>CANRIQ010000179.1 GCA_947630655.1 uncultured Clostridia bacterium
GAAATATCTCCCGCCGCCGCCGAAAAACCCGTTGATTTTGCGGTAAGTCCCATTCAAATCCCCCTTACTTTAACGCCTCGGCTGTCGCAGTCGCGTATAGCGATAACCGCTCCGCGGATAAGGAACGCCGCGGGGTCGCCCATGGGACTGCGCCCGACGCACTCGACGACTGTCCCGTCGCAAAGCCCGATATCCAGCAGTCTGCGGCGCATTGCTCCGTGGATATTAAGCCCCGTTACCATTGCTTTTTCTCCGACATTTATATCGCATAAAGAACCGATTTTGTCCATAATTCCACCCCAAAAAAATATTATCGGAACGGCAGCAAACTGTTCCGATAATATAATATGTTTCATTGAAAAAATGGTGATTTAGGCGGCTTCAAAGCCCTGTTCTCGGAGAAAATCGAGTATATCGGGCGCGGCGACATAGTGCATAGCTCCCACCGCGACAAACACCTTTTCGCCGTTTTCGAGGTATTCCGCGATTTTTTCAGCCATCGCCCGCTGGCGGTCTTCGTACATCTGCGCGAAGTAAAAATCGTATTCGTCTTGCAGATTTTCGGGCACTTCGTCCTCGTAAAGCATACGCTCAAGTGCTGTACAGTCGCCCTCGCTCCACGCATCATAAAGCCCCTTCATCTGCTCTTTCAGAACCTCGTAATCCGTTTCCACAGAGCTTTTCAGCAGGTAAATCTGAAGCTCCCGAGGCTCGGCGGCGTTTACCGCGTATTGCTGTTCAACGCTTTCAAGCTCGCGGATTTCAAGCCCTTTTTTCTTCGCATAAGACAACAGCAGTCTGTCCGCTCCGTATTCCGAATAATACCCGCAGTCGGCGGTAATTTTATTCGTAAGCAAACTGCTCCACACCGCGGGGATATAGCTGTCGAACGCGGAGTTGTACAGCCCGAGCTTTTGGAAACTGTCACGAATTTCATCGTAATCTCCGCCCATATAATCCGCGGCGTTATCGCATTTCAAAAGCTCCATGGCGTTATTCAGCCGCTCTTCGTCGCGATCCAGCTCCTGTAAATCAATCTCCACCGCAAGCGCGCTGCATTCGTCCAGAGCCTCGTAAACCTCGCGTGAAAATTCGATATTCTTCGGCGCGGCGTGCATTGTCCCGAAAAGGTAGACCACTCCGCCCGTTTTTTCGTCCGTGACCTTGAAAAACGGCGGGTTTACAGTTTCCTTTTTTTGTGAGCTTAGAGCGCAGCCCGAAAGCGTTATCAAAAAAACCGCCGCAAGGGCTGCAACTGCCAAACGGAAAAATTTCACGACAGCCTCCCGGAAATCTCAAACGCAGGACCTTTCTGCCACAAAAACGGCGAGAGAATTATCTCGAAGCCGTCTCCCGGGGCGCAGAGAAAGTCCGCGGGTCTGCCTTTCGGGAGTCCGCACCCGCAAAGCAGGTTGGTTATAACTCCCGCATGGGTCACGCAGGCAGCGCGGAAAATCTGCTTGTCCATCATGTCAAAGAAAATCTCCCCGAGCCCCTCCACGCATCTTAATACAAAATCCCCGTATTTTTCGCCGTTCGGGGGAGCGGCGTCGCGCCCGCCCTTTATCCACGTTGTATACGCGCCGAGATCCTTAAGCTGGTCCTGCGTTTTGCCCTCAAAATCGCCGAAATTCATCTCCGACAGCTTGTCCACCACCATAAGCGTGTGTTCGGGGTAGATTATCTCCGCGGTTTCAAGGCATCTTGCAAGCGGCGACGAGTACACCTTCCCGACCTCGGGGTAGATGTCCGAAGCGGCAAGCTTCTCGATTTGCCGACGTCCCTCGGGACACAGCGACAAATTCGTCTGACCGATGTATTTTCCGTCAAGATTGCCTTGCGTTATACCGTGACGGATAAGGTAAAGATAGTAATTTTGCATACTTCCTCCAAGATTTCTCAATATGATAAAAAAGCACATTATTTGGCTTCAAATTTGTTAAATATGACGCTTTACAAAACGACATAAATGTGCTATAATATACAATATATTATTTTACGCAGCAATTTGTGCGTTGTCAGAAAGGCTTGAAATTATGAACAAGGATTTCCCGAGAGTTATAAAGCTGCTTCGGCGCGAGCGCGGCTTCACCCAAAAAGAAGCTGCCGACCGTCTGGGCGTGGCGCAGGCTCTTTTGTCCCATTATGAAAACGGAAAGCGCGAGTGCGGACTGGATTTTCTGGTAAGCGTGGCGGATCTGTACGGCGTTTCGGTGGACTATATCCTCGGCAGAACGAATTCCCGCACGGGAACGGTGGTTGCCTCGGAGGAGCTGCCCGAAAGCACGGTTTCCGAGTCCTACGAGGGCTCGCTTGCGGGGGCGGGGACGCTGCTTCGGAAAAAGCTTCTCACGAATTCCATCGAGATAATTTTCTCGCTTCTTATGAAAACCAAAAATTCAAAGCTTGCGAAAGCCGCGGGCTCGTACCTTGTGACCGCTGTTTACCGCGTGTACAGAATGGTGTATTCCGCGGGCGGTCAAAACGACGAGGACGGCTTTTCCGTGCCGTATGAGGACGTTTCGGGGCTGTGTCTGGCGAAAATGTCCATGGACGATATGCGCTCCCGCACGGCTTCCGCTGAGGGCACTGCCGACGGGCAGATAACCGCTTCGCGTATCGAGCAGGAATACCCCAAGCAAAGCGCGGCGTTGTTTTCGGTGGTCACAAACGCCGAGCGCGAGCTGCGTAAGTTTATCTGATTACTCGTTGTCCGCGATGTTGTATTCGCTGATTATGCTTTCGCGGCTTCGCCAGTCCTCCTTGACTTTAACAAAGAGTTTAAGGTTCACACGAAGCCCTAAAAGCTCCTCAATATCCTTTCGGGCGAGAGAGCCGATTTGTTTGAGACGCTCTCCGCCTTTTCCGATAATCATTCCCTTGTGGGAATTTTTTTCGCATATTATAACTGCGCGAAGGTCGAGAATGTCCTCCGCGCTGTTGTTTTTTTTGCGCGTCTTGAACTCCTCGATATCCACTGCCGTTCCGTGAGGAATTTCCTGCTGCATGGTCCAAAGAATTTTCTCACGGATAAGCTCCGCGCAGAGAAAACGCTCGGTGCGGTCGGTGGCGATGTCCTCCGGGAAGAAATGCTCTCCCTCGACGGCGAATTTATCAAGCGCGGGGAGGATTTTCTCGGTGTTTATCCTGCGTTTTACGCTTATCGGGATAATTTCCTCGAAATCGAAAAGCTTGTTGTACTCGGCAATTATCGGCAAAAGCTGTTCCTTGTCTCCGATAAGGTCAATTTTGTTTAAAAGCAGCACCGCGGGTGTTTGGTTTTGCTCAAACGAACGCACAAGCTCCCGTTCGATGTTGGAGATCTTTTTTGAAGCGTCCGCCATAAGCACCGCGCAGTCAACGCTTGACACCGCCTCGCGGACGGACTTCACCATATGCTCGTTCAGGCGGTTTCGCGCGCGCATCATGCCCGGCGTGTCGGTGAACACATATTGCGTGTCGCCGCGCGTCAAGATGCCGTTTATTTTGTTTCGCGTGGTCTGCGGTTTTTCACTGACAATGGAAATTTTCTCCCCGACAAGCAGGTTCGTAAGTGAGGATTTTCCCGCGTTTGGTCTCCCCGTCACGGCAATAAACACGTTTTTGCTCATAAATTACCCTTTCCCATGTTTTTTCGGCAAAAGCACCTCGGGGTGCTCCGAAACATATTTTTCGTACATGTCCGGTCGCTTTAATTTCGTTGTTTCGAGAGCCTTTTGTTCACGCCAGTCCCGAATTTTCGCGTGATCCCCCGAAAGCAGCGTTTCGGGAACTTTTCTCCCGCGCCAGACCTCGGGTCTTGTGTATTGAGGAAACTCCAGAAGCCCCGTATAATGCGATTCTATCGAATAAGCGTCCTCGTTCGGCAAAACTCCCTGCTGAAGTCTTGCAACGGCGTCGGTGAGTATCAAAGCGGGCAGTTCCCCGCCCGTCAGAACATAATCTCCGACGGAAATTTCCTCCGCGCAAAGCTCCTCCAGAACGCGCTCGTCAACGCCCTCGTAATGCCCGC
>CANRIQ010000180.1 GCA_947630655.1 uncultured Clostridia bacterium
GCCCGATGATTTCCAGTCTGCGGAGTTCCAGCAGGACTGCGGTTTTGTGGATATGATTGTCGAACGGGGAATGATGCGCAAACGGCTGTCGAATATTCTGAAGCTTCACGGCTTCCCGAAGGAAACACGCTGAGAGGGGGTTTTTGAATGAGCAATCTTACAGCCTGGGAGAGAATGGAGGTCGTTCACCTTAAAAACCGCCCGACCGTAAACGATTATATTCCCGCGATGTTCACGCGGTTTATGGAGTTTCACGGGGACAGGCTTTTTGGCGACGACGCGGCGATAATCGGCGGGATAGGTTATCTGTCCGACACGCCCGTGACTGTTTTAGCGCAGGTCAAGGGGCGGGATCTGGACGAGAATAAGCGGACAAATTTCTCGATGCCGCACCCGGAGGGCTACAGAAAGGCAATGCGCCTTGCAAAGCAGGCGGAAAAGTTCCACAGACCGGTAATCTGCCTTGTGGACACGCCGGGAGCGTACTGCGGAATTGAGGCTGAAAAACGCGGTCAGGGAGAAGCTATCGCGCGATCGCTTTACGAGTTTATGACGCTTAAGACCCCCGTTATCTCGATAATCCTCGGCGAGGGAGGAAGCGGCGGCGCGCTGGCTCTTGCGGTGTGCGACGAGCTTGCGATGCTTGAAAACGCGCTTTACAGCGTAATTTCTCCGCGCGGCGCGGCGTCGATCTTGTGGAAGGACTCCTCTAAGGAGCGCGAGGCTTGCGAGATCCTGAAAATCACGGCGGAGGACCTCATGCGGTTCGGCGTTTGCGACAAAATAATCAAAGAGCCCGAGGGCGGCGCGCACAACTCTCTGGAGCAGACCGCCGACAGCATTTACGAATATCTTGTAGACGCGGTTTCCCGACTGAAAAAGTGCGAAATCGACGAGCTCCTTGACAAGCGTTATGCAAAATTCAGAAAAATCGGAATGTTTACCGAGTAAATTTTGGTTAAATTTACCCGAAATTTTTGCCCGTAGGGTATTGAATATTTTGCCCGTATGATTTATAATAGTATTTGAAAGTAATTGCCGCGGTTTTTTGCGGTAAAATATCGGAGGTATTTTATGGAAACTTTTGAAAAGGTTAAGGACCTTATTGCAGAGCAGCTTGATGTTCAGGACAAGGACAGCATTACCGAAAATTCGTCTATTGCCGACGATCTGGGTGCTGATTCTTTGGACGTTGTAGACCTTGTTATGGCTCTTGAGGACGAATTCGGCGTTGACATTCCCGAGGAAGAGGTCGAGAACATCAAGACAGTGGGCGATATAGTGAAATATATCGAGGACAAACAGTAATCAGACTGTCGATAAAACCCCGTCTACTTCGTCATCGGCACTGCGGCAGGCACAAAGCCTAGCCGCAGCACCGTTTCCAGCGTTTTCCGCCGCAGGCGGATAATGCGGTATCCGGGGCTTTCTCTACAGTCTGAAGGTTGACTTTTATACAGCCTGAACAACCCCTTAGAGGGGTGTTTTTTAGGCTTTCTCTACAGTTTGAGGTTGACTTTTATACAGCCTTTAGCACCTTTAGGGGTGCTTTTTTCTTGTGAAATTATCTTTTCATAAAATTTTTAGAATTTTTGTAAAAAACACTTGAAAATCACGGGAAAATATTGTACAATATATAGTAGAATAGTTGTAGACGGAGATTGTTAATTTTTGGACAAACTCGCCTGCGCTGTTTAATATTTCAATCTGAAAGGAAACAGTAACTATGAGCAAGCTCAACAAGAAGAATGTCGAAGACCTGAACGTAAAGGGAAAGTATGTGCTGGTGCGCGTTGACTTCAACGTGCCGCTGAAGGACGGCAAAATCACCAACGACAACAGAATTACCGCCGCTCTGCCTACCATCAACAAGCTGACCGAAAACGGCGCGAAGGTGGTTCTTTGTTCGCACCTCGGCAAGCCCAAGAACGGTCCGGAGGCAAAATTCTCGCTTAAACCCGCGGCTGACAGATTGGCGGAGCTGGTAAAGTCCAAGGTGACCTTCGCGCCCGATGACACTGTTGTCGGTGAGAACGCGAAGAAGGCTGTTGCGGCTATGAACGACGGCGATATTGTCGTTCTCGAAAACACCCGTTTCCGCGGCGCGGACGAGACCAAAAACGGCGAGGGCTTCTCAAAGGAGCTTGCCGATCTCGTACACGGCGAAATTTTCGTTATGGACGCGTTCGGTTCGGCGCACAGAGCGCACGCTTCAACTGTCGGCGTTACAAAATTCGTTAAGGAGACCGCTGTAGGTTACCTTATGAATAAGGAAATCGAATTCCTCGGAAACGCTGTCGAGTCCCCCGAGCGTCCGTTCGTGGCGGTTCTGGGCGGCGCGAAGGTTGCCGACAAGCTGAACGTTATCTCCAACCTGCTTGAAAAGTGTGATACTCTTATTATCGGCGGCGGTATGGCGTATACGTTCCTCAAGGCAAAGGGCTATGAGGTCGGAACATCTCTTGTTGACGACGAGAAGATCGATTACTGCAAGGATATGATAGCTAAGGCTGAGAAGAACGGCAAAAAGCTGCTTCTCCCGATTGACACCACGATTACCAAATCGTTCCCCGAGCCTATCGACGCTCCCGTGGACGTACAGGTTGTAGATTCGAGCAAGATCCCCGCTGATATGATGGGTCTTGACATCGGCACAAAGACCATGGAGCTTTTCGCAAACGAGGTTAAGAGCGCGAAAACCGTTGTCTGGAACGGTCCTATGGGCGTGTTTGAAAACCCCATTCTCGCAAAGGGCACAATCGCGGTTGCAAAGGGCTTGGCTGAGGCGAACGCTACCACGATCATCGGCGGCGGCGACTCTGCGGCGGCAGTTGTACAGCTCGGCTTCGCGGATAAGATGACCCACATTTCGACGGGCGGCGGCGCGTCGCTCGAATACCTCGAGGGCAAGGGTCTGCCCGGCATTGACGCTATTCAGGATAAGTAATTTTTGCGGAGGTAAGGGGAATTTTGACCTCTTACCTCCGTTTTATTTTTAAGGAGGAATTTTCCATGAAAAAGGGTACAAGAAAAGCTATAATCGCGGGAAACTGGAAAATGAACAAAACCCGCCCCGAGGCAAGGGCGTTGCTTGAGGAGCTGAAGCCGCTGGTCGCGGACGTCAAGGGCGTTGAGATAGTGGCGTGCGTGCCGTTTACAAATCTGGAGACGGCTCTGGAGGTAACAAAGGGCACGAACATCAAAATCGGCGCGGAAAACTGCCACTTTGAAAAGAGCGGCGCGTTTACGGGCGAAATTTCCGCGGATATGCTGGCTGAAATGGGCGTGGAGTACGTCGTTTTAGGGCACTCCGAGCGCAGGCAGTATTTTAACGAAACAGACGAAACCGTAAATAAGCGCACCAAAGCGGCTCTTGCGGCGGGGCTTAAGCCGATAGTATGCGTGGGAGAGCTTTTGTGGGAGCGCGAGTGCAACATCACCGAGGAAGTTATCGCGCGTCAGATTAAGCTCGATTTCTTCGATATTTCCGAGGCTGACCTGAAAAAATGCACAATTGCGTATGAACCCGTCTGGGCAATCGGCACGGGCAAGACCGCGACTGCCGATCAGGCGGAGGAGGTCTGCGCGTTTATCCGTGCAACTCTCGCAAAGCTGTACAGCGCGGAGACCGCCGAGGCTGTTACTATCCAGTACGGCGGCTCTATGAACGCGAAAAATGCCGAGGAGCTTGTGTCTAAAACCAACGTAGACGGCGGGCTTATCGGCGGCGCAAGCCTTAAGGCTGTGGATTTAACGACTATTATCAAGGCGGCGGAAAACGGCTGATTTGCCGGAGGAATTCAGCCGACCGGACGGAGGTCTGCGCGTTTATCCGTGCAACTCTCGCTAAACTCTACAGCGCGGAGACCGCCGAGGCTGTTACTATCCAGTACGGCGGCTCTATGAACGCGAAAAATGCCGAGGAGCTTGT
>CANRIQ010000181.1 GCA_947630655.1 uncultured Clostridia bacterium
TACACTGTAAACTGCCTACGATTGTCACAAAGAGGGGCAGTTGCTGATAAGCTTAAAAACAATCTGAATTATCCGCGAAGCGGATACCGACTACTGTTCACTGTTCATTGTACACTGTAAACTGCCTACGATTGTCACAAAGAGGGGCAGTTGCTGATAAGCTTAAAAACAATCTGAATTATCCGCGAAGCGGATACCGACTACTGTACACAGCGTTATCCGCGGAGCGGATAATGCGTTCACTGTTCACTGTAAACTTTCCTCAACAGGGCAAGTCGTGAACAATTGCCGAAAAATCCCAATATGTAGTTCAATCTCTCCCTACAGGCGACTAGATGTTGTGATTTTTCACAGAAAATCCGCCGATTGGGGAAATTTTGTCAACGATTTTTTGTTAAAATTGCACAAAAATATGAACAAAAGTTTATCTTTCTTTTTGGAAAAAAGTTTGTAAAATGCTCTTGAAAAAATTCCCGGAGTGGGTTATAATATGATTGTGGGGAAAAGTGGTGAGATTTTTCACTGAAATGGTGAAAAGTTAATTAAAAATAAAATTCACCGCTAAAACCCGAAAGAGGAAAATATATACATTCGTTCTACGGAGATGCCGTCTGAGGAGGACGGCAAAGCTTTTCGGAATGCTCAAAGGGGTGGCAAAAGGGGGGATAGAAATGTACGGCGAATACGAACACACCGTGGACGTCAAGGGACGTATGAACTTCCCGGCGAAGCTGCGCGAGGAATTCGGCGAACATTTCTTCATTGCCAAGAGCTTTAATGAAAAGTGCCTGACGGTTTATACCGAAGAAAGCTGGAACAAGCTCAGAGAAAATCTGAAGGATAAGCCGTCGAAAATCGCGTTGCCTATTGAGAGATTTTTATTCGGCAGCGCGTGCGAAGCCGAGCCGGACAAGCAGGGCAGAATTGCTATCGCGCCCGCGCTGAGAGCTTACGCGGAAATTACGTCCGAGGTCGTTGTGGTGGGGCTTGTGGGTCGTGCCGAGATCTGGGACAAGGCTCTTTGGGAGAAGTACAATAACGAGACTACTCCCGAGGACATTGCGGGTATGGCGGAGGAAATCGGTATCTGATGGAATTTCGTCACATATCCGTGTTGCTCAGGGAAACTGTGGACGGGGTGTTTTCAAAGCCCGACGGGGTGTACGCGGACCTTACGACGGGCGGCGGCGGTCACAGTCTTGAGCTTGCAAAAAGGCTTTCGGGGGGAAGACTTTTTTGCTTCGACCGCGACGGGGAGGCAATCGAGGCTGCGGGGGAGCGGCTTTCGGGGTATCCCGTGACGATGGTCAAAAGGAATTTTTCGGAACTTAAATCTGCGCTTATGGAGCTTGGGGTAAGCTCTGTAGACGGCATAATGGCTGATCTGGGGGTATCTTCTCACCAGCTTGACGACGCGGCGCGGGGATTTTCGTTCCACAGTGACGCTCCTCTCGATATGAGAATGAGCGGCGAGGGGCTTTCTGCCCGTGATGTTGTAAACGAATATCCCGAGGAGGAAATTCGGCGTATTCTTTACGAATTCGGAGAGGAGAAATTCGCTCCGAGGATTGCAAAGGGCATTGTAACGGCGCGGCTTTCCGCCCCGATAGAAACAACGGGGGAGCTTGCGCAGATTATTAAGGACAGCGTTCCCGCGGCGTATCGGCGGGAAAAAAATCCCTGCCGAAAAAGCTTTCAGGCGATAAGAATTGAGGTAAACGGAGAGCTTGACGCGCTTGACAAGGCAATCTGCGACGGGTTCGAGTTACTCAATACAGGCGGGAAAATGGCGATCATTACGTTTCATTCGCTGGAGGACAGGATAGTTAAAAACCGCTTTAAGGAATTCTGCACGGGGTGTATCTGCCCGCCCGAATTTCCGGTGTGCGTTTGCGGGAGAACTCCGCGCGCCGAGCAGGTTACTAAAAAACCTATAATCCCGAGCGAAGAGGAAATTTCCGAAAATCCCAGAAGCCGCAGTGCAAAGCTGAGGGTTATTCGGAAAATAAAATAGCGGAGGCGAAAAAATGGAATTTTACAGCGACAACACAAACCTCGCATACGATCTTTCGCGGTTTGACACGACCGAGAGAGACCGCCGCGAGAAGGAGCGCAAAAAGGCGCAGGCTAAAATAAATATGGCTACCGCGGTGTCGCTGTCAAAAAGCGGCTCCAAAACGGCGGCTTTTGTCGCGGTGCTGGCGATTTTTTCCGCGCTTTTCGCGGCAAATTACTTCAACATCAAAAAAGACGATGCGGCGCGTATGGTGACGCAGCAGCAAGCCGCTTTAGAGCAGGCGATGGACGACAACGAGCTGCTTCAGAGCAGGCTGGATTCGATGGCGAATATCGGCTATATAGAGCAGTATGCGACGGAAAATCTCGGAATGACGAAGGTTTCGGCGTCGCAGAAGAAATTCATCAGCATAAACACCGAAAGTCTTATCGAGACGCAGGCGGACGACACGGAGGGTTTTGTCGGGTCTGTAAAGAAATGGTTCGGCTCGATTTTGGAATACATCGGTTTCTGACGGCATAGTATAAGGGTGAACAAGCCCTTTTGGTTGTCGGCAGACTGTTTTACACAGCAAAGTCGGCTCGCTGTCGGCTTTGCTTTTTTGGTTTTTTCGGAGGTTATTGAATGGCGTCGAATGAAAGCGGATTTGTGCGTTTTGCACGGAGAGTTTACAAATATTTCAAGAAAAAGGACGACGAGGAGGTCGAAAAAAAGCCGCTTCTGGGCTATCGCGGACGGCAGATGCTGGTTCTGGCGGCGTTTGTGGGATTTTCGCTTTACGTCGGATTTTTCCTGCTGAAGTTTACGGTAATTGAAAGCGATATGTGGCGTCAGAAAGCCAACAATCAGCAGATGACCGAGCTTACGATTAAAGCAAACCGCGGAACTATCTACGACGCAAACGGCACGGTTCTGGCGCAAAGCTCCACGGTGTGGGATATAGTTATAGCTCCCACGCCCATACATATGGCGGATGAGGAACGCCGCAAGGCTTATGACAAAAAGCTTGAAAACAAGAAGGAAGATGAAGTAATAGAGCCGTATAAGCCGCTTGCGGACATTGTCTGCGAGGGGTTGGCGGATATTCTTGAAATAGAACCCGACCGCATGAAAAAGGCTTGCGAGGACTATGACAACAACTACTATTTCATCGTAAAATACAAGGCCGAGAAGCCCGCTGTTATGGAAATTCAGCAGTTTATGCTGGAAAACAATATCCCCGCAAACTGCATAGTGACGGAGGAAACCAGCAAACGCTACTATCCCGGCGGCACGCTTGCCGCGAACGTAATCGGGTTTACGGATTTCGAGGGGGACGGCGTTTACGGGCTGGAGGCGTACTACGACGACTATTTGAGAGGCACCGACGGCAAGGCGTTTTACACCAAAGACGGCTTGGGACAGGTGATTGAATACGCGGGAGATAACTACTTCTCCGCGGTTGACGGAAATTCGCTTGTGCTGACATTGGACGAGGTTATTCAGCATTATGTTGAAAAATCGCTTGAAAAATGCGTTTCGCAGTACAAGGTAATAAACCGCGCGACGGCTATTGTTATGAACTGCAAAACGGGCGGAATTATCGCAATGGCGACTTCTCCGTCCTACGACCTCAACAACCGCTCCGAGCTTACAAATCCGCTGGATATCGAGACGCTTGAGAAAATGAAGGAGGACGGCGCGACAGAGGAGGAAATTTCCGCGCAGGAGGCGGTTTTCCGCGAGCAGCAATGGAAAAACAAGGCGATTACCGAGCTGTATTACCCCGGTTCGGTATTCAAGACGGTAACCTGCGCGTCGGCTCTTGATATGGAGGTTATTTCGAGAAATTCCACGTTCGTCTGCAACCAGGTATACCCCGTCGCGGGCGTTCCTATTCATTGCTGGAGTTACACGGG
>CANRIQ010000182.1 GCA_947630655.1 uncultured Clostridia bacterium
CTTGCGGGGATATATACCGACGAGGGGATAACCGCCACGAATACAAAGCTCCGCGAGGGGTTCAACAGAATGATAAAGGACGCTTTGGACGGCAGAATTGACCTTATCGTCACAAAATCCGTCAGCCGTTTTGCGAGGAACACGGTGGACTGCCTTTCGACTATCCGTATACTTAAGGACAAGGGCATCGAGGTCTATTTTGAGAAGGAGAACATTCACACGCTTGACAGCAAGGGAGAGCTTCTTATCACGATAATGTCAAGCCTTGCGCAGGAGGAAAGCAGAAGCATTTCGGAAAACGTCACCTGGGGCTTCAGAAAGCGTTTTGCGGACGGAAAATTTTCTGTAGCGTACAGCAGATTTCTGGGTTATGATAAAGGCACTGACAAGGTTTTGCAGATAAATCCCGAGGAAGCGAAAACCGTTCGGCTTATTTACGAGCTTTATCTTAAAGGCTTTTCGGATTATTCGATAGCGGGTTATCTCACACAGAAAAATATTCCCACGCCCTACAACAAGGAAAAATGGTGCGTATCCACCGTCCGAAGCATACTGCTGAACGAAAAGTACAAGGGCGACGCGCTGCTGCAAAAAAGCGTGACAATCGACTTTCTCACCAAAAAGAAGAAGAAAAACGAGGGCGAAGCTCCGCAGTATTATGTCAAGGGCAGCCACGAGGCGATAATTCCTCCTGCTGTTTTCGACGAGGCGCAAACCGAACGCGCAAGGCGCGCGGAGCTTTTAAAGACCTCAAAGCTTCGGCGATACAGCGGCATCAGCATATTCACCTCGAAAATATTGTGCGGAGACTGCAAAAGCTTTTACGGACCAAAAACCTGGCATGCGGGAACGCGTTATGAAAAGGTTGTATTTCAGTGCAACTGCAAGTATAAAAACGGCACGGTCTGCAAATCGCCCAATCTTACCGAATTTGACATAAAGAATTTGTTTGTAAGCGCGATGAATCTTTCCGAATGGGACAGCGACATCTGGTGCGGAAGCGTCGAAAACGCCACCGCGTACAGAGGCGGAAGAGTGGTTTTCCTGCTTAAGGACGGACGGCGTGTGAAAGCGTTTCTTGAGTAAAAAGGGCGTTTTTGTGTCGAAAATTGACAATTAGTACAAAATGTGGTATAATGTACTTGCCGGATTACCTCCGAGATTTTTCGAGAGGGGGTGGTCTGATGGAGATACTGTTGGGGTTTTTAGTTTCTGCTTTAGCGAGTTGGTTCGTTGAACTGATTTTCAAGCTGATTAACAGAAACAAATAATCCGGCGCAGCACATACCCAAAAAATCCCCCGGGTACGCAACTACCCGGGGGATGTCTTTGTGATCTGACAGAACTGTTGGGGTTCTCTATTTCACAAGTATATTATATCACAAAAAATCCGCGTTGTCAAGTGTTTTCCGAAAAAAATCCCCCTCTGTTACGGGGGATATCTTCTTAAAACTCTTCTCTTACGAGATATTTCGGGCGGTTTTTGACCTCAAGATAAATCTTCGAGAAGTACATTCCGACAATCCCGAGACAGCACATCTGCACGCCCGCCGCAAACGCCACAACGCAGCAGATTACCTCCGTCATAACCTCGTTTCCGCCGACGCCGAGGACAATGCTTATCACCAGCAAAACCACCGCTGCTATGAGAAATATTATCCCCAAAACCAACGGTATCAGAAGCGGTGCTGTCGAAAACGCCATTATCCCCTCAAGCGAGTACAAAAACAACTTCCAAAACGACCATTTCGTCTCTCCCGCGGCGCGCTCGATGTTCTCGTATTCCAGCCAGCGGGTCTTAAATCCGACCCAGCCGAAAATTCCCTTTGAAAAGCGGTTGTACTCCTTCATCGCAAGCACCGCGTCAACGACCTTTCTCGTCATCATACGAAAATCGCGCGCTCCGTCCACAATATCCGTTGTGGAGATTTTCCGCATTAGCGCGTAAAATCTCCTTGCAAACCACGACCGCACGGGAGGTTCGCCTTTTCGGTCAACTCTCCTTGTCGCCGCAACATCATATCCGCTTTGTATATAAGAATACATTTCCGGAAGCAATGCCGGCGGGTCCTGCAAATCCGCGTCCATAAGCGTCACAAGCTCCCCCGACGCCCTTTCAAGTCCCGCGAAAATAGCCGCCTCTTTGCCGAAATTCCTCGAAAAGGAGATAAGATGCACGCGGCTGTCCTTTTCGCGCAGAGCCTTTACCTCGTCCACGGTTTTATCCCGCGAGCCGTCGTCAACAAAGATGAATTCGGGTTCAATGCCGTTTTTTTGAAAAAATTCCTCCTGCTTTTCAACCTCGCTGTAAAACAGCGAAACAGTCTCTTCTTCGTTATAGCAGGGAACGATTATACTAAGGATCATTTTAAACAATACTCCCAAAACGGTAAAACAAGATTATTCTCCCGCTTTTTCGGCAGCGGCAGCCTTCACTGCGGCTTCCCTTGCCTTTTCCTCTTCGGTCTGAGCGGCGCAGTCGAGATTTTCCGCAGCAAGTACCTTCATATCAAACGGTGAAAATACCCTCACATACGGGGTAAGCGGGTTCATGACCGAGGGCTTCCCCATGACCGACAAAAAGAACCTCACGGTGTTTACCTTAAGCACATCGAACGAGTTTTTGTCCTTTGTCACAATCGCCGAGATATGCTTCGGCGACGTGAAAAACGGAACGAACGTCCGCCCGTCCTTTTGTATCATAAGAATATTTATCAGCTTGTCGCCGAGAGCGTTTGTCTGCTCGGAGAAATTGCCGATTATAAAAATCTCCGCCGCCATAAGCTCGGGCAAAAGGTCTCTCCATTTTATTTTGGTTTCGTCCTTATTCGCCTCGAGAATTTTTTCCTCCAGCTCATTGTTGAAATCCTTAAATTCCTCAAGAAGGTTGTTTTCTTCTGCCATAATGCCTGCCTTTCCTTAAATTATCTTGAATTATCTTGCCTTTTCGGCATTTTCTTTAACTATCTTCGCAATAACGTCCTCAACCGCCGACGCGCCGAGGTCGCCGTCCTTTCTCGAACGCAAAGAAATGGTGTTGTCCTCGACCTCCTTATCGCCCACGATAAAGAAATACGGTATTTTTTCAAGCTGCGCCTGGCGGATTTTATAGCCGATTTTCTCGTTTCTGTTGTCCACGGTAACGCGCAAGCCCAGTTTTGTCATTCTGTCGGCGATATTTTCTCCGTATTCCTTCGCGCGGTCTGTCACGGGGAGAATTCTCACCTGTTCGGGGCTCATCCACAGCGGAAGCGCGCCCGCGTATTTCTCGATAAGGTACGCCAGCGTTCTTTCATAGCAGCCCAGCGACGTGCGGTGAATGATGTACGGGTGTTTTTTAGTGCCGTCAACATCGACGTATTCCATGCCGAATTTTTCCGCAAGCATCTGGTCTATCTGTATAGTAACGATAGTGTCCTCTTTGCCGAAAACGTTGTGATATTGAATATCAAGCTTCGGACCATAGAACGCCGCCTCGTCAATGCCTACGGTGTACTCTACGCCGAGGTCTTTCAAAATCTTCTCCATAACGCCCTGCGCTTCGTTCCACTGCTCCGCCGTTCCGATGTATTTTTCGGTGTTGTTGGGGTCCCACTGCGAAAATCTGAAGGTGCAGTCCTCCAGCATTCCCACCGTTTCAAGGCAGTATTTTGCAAGCTCCAGACAACCCTTGAATTCCTCCTCAAGCTGCTCCGGACGGAGAATAAGGTGACCCTCCGAGATAGTAAACTGCCGCACGCGGATAAGTCCGTGCATTTCGCCGCTGTCCTCGTTTCTGAACAGCGTGGAGGTCTCTCCCAGACGCATCGGCAGATCGCGGTAGCTTCTCTGCCTGTTTAAGAACACCTGATACTGGAACGGGCAGGTCATGGGGCGCAGCGCGAAG
>CANRIQ010000183.1 GCA_947630655.1 uncultured Clostridia bacterium
GCACGGATATAAAGCTTGGAGGAAACGCGGAGTATCTCGCGCTTGCGAAAATGCGCCAGATGGGCTATTCCGAGAATATGATAAGAGAGGCTACAGGCTTTGGCGATACGGAAGACCCCGAGATTATCGCCGCACGCGAGAAGTTCCGGGAGCTTAACCGCAAGTTTGAGGAGGAAATCGCTCCCGAGGCGGACGCAGTGCGCGAGGCGGGCGGACTTTATATAGTCGGCACGGAACGCCACGAGTCAAGACGTATCGACAACCAGCTTCGCGGACGCGCGGGACGTCAGGGCGACCCCGGCGAGAGCTGCTTTTATATCTCGCTTGAGGACGATCTGATGAGATTGTTCGGCGGGGAGAGAGTTCAGCGTATAATGGAAACGATGAATTTTGATGAAAATATCCCGCTTGAGGTCGGATTTTTAAGCAAGGCTATAGAGTCCGCACAGATGAAGATTGAGGGCAACAACTTCTCGATAAGAAAGCACGTTCTTGATTTCGACGATGTAATGAGCCAGATGAGGCAGACAATTTACACCCAGCGGCGCAAGGTGCTTGACGGGGAGGATATTCACGACAACATCATGCAGATGATGAATCAGGACATTGAGGAAAGCGTGAACACCTATTGTTCCGATTCCGTTCCGGATAACTGGAATTTGGACGGGCTTCGGGCGCATTATATGAACGAATTCCTCATGGATACCGATTTGCGCTATACGACCGCGGAGCTTAACGATATTGACGCGAAAAAGGTTACCGAGTTTATCCAGAAGCGCGGGAAGCTGCTTTACGAGGTTCGTGAAAAGCAGCTCGGAAGCGAAAATATGCGCGAGGTAGAGCGCGTGTGCCTGCTTAAGGTTGTTGATAAGCACTGGATGGATCATATCGACGCTATGGACGAGCTGAAAAACGGTATAGGACTGCGCGGGTACGCTCAGAGAAATCCCGTTGAGGAGTACCGTTTCGAGGGATTTAATATGTTCGACGAGATGATCGCCGCTATCCGCGAGCAAACCGTTCGTATGGTGCTGACGCTTCCCGTAAGCTCAAGGCAGGCTCCCCAGCGCGAGCAGGTTATGCGCCCCGACGCTCCGAACGCGGGCGGACCGCAGACTCCGTACAGAAGCGAAAAACGCGCCGAGAAAAAGGCGAGAAGAGCCGCGAAGAAGTAATTTTACGCGAATTTTCGCATTTTGAAAAAAATTTTATTTCCCCCTTGACAAAAGGGGGAAATTCTGTTATAATAATATTGTTCTATGTAATGTATTTTTACATTACAGAAGATTTTTGACGGGCTTCCCGCGAGGTTGATATATGTCTGATAATGTTGATTATGTTCTGCTGCTGGATATTTACGGGGATCTGCTCTCCAAAAGCCAGCATGACGCGATGGATTTAAGGTATAATTCCGATTTGTCGCTGGCGGAAATCGCCGAGGAAATGGGCGGTATTTCGCGGCAGTCGGTGAATTATTTTTTGAACAAGGCAAAACACAAGCTTTCCGAATATGAAAGCGTGCTGGGCTGCGCGAGACGGTTCCGCGCGGCGGACAAGGCTGTAAACCGCGCGCAGGAGCTGCTTACGCAGGTGCGCGGGGATAAGGAGCTGGGCTCGGACGAGCGGCTTTTAAGACTTGACAGCGCGCTTGAAAAGGTAAAGCAGGCTATAGGCGAGTGATTGTAATTTTCGGCAGGGGAGGGTAAGCGGCGTGGCGTTTGAGGGTCTTTCACAGAAGCTTAATAATGTTTTCGGCAGGCTGAAGGGTCACGGAAAGCTTACCGAAAAGGATATAAAGGACGCTATGCGCGAGGTGCGGATGGCACTTCTTGACGCGGACGTGAATTTCAAGGTCGCGAAGGATTTTGTAAATAAGGTAAGCGAGAAGGCGTTGGGCGCACGGGTGCTTGAAAGCCTTACTCCCGCGCAGCAGGTTATTGATATCGTTCACGGCGAGCTTATCGAGCTTATGGGCAACACCACCGCAAAGCTTGATTTCCCGAGCAAACCGCCGTGCGTTATTATGATGTGCGGGCTTCAGGGCGCGGGTAAAACCACCCATTGCGCGAAGCTTGCAAAGTGGCTTGAGGCGCAGAACCGCAGACCGCTTCTGGTGGCATGCGACGTGTACCGTCCCGCGGCGATTGAGCAGCTTCATGTTGTCGGCGAAAAGGTCGGCGCGAGGGTGTACGACGAGGGGCAGGGAAACCCTGTTGAGATTGCGAAAAACGGCATAAAGCTCGCGAAGGACAACGGTTATGATACCGTGCTTCTGGATACGGCGGGGCGGCTGCATATAGACGAAACTCTTATGAAGGAGCTTGAGGATATAAAGCAGGCTGTATCGCCCAATGAGATACTGCTTGTGGTTGACTCTATGACGGGTCAGGACGCGGTAAACGTCGCGGAAAGCTTCAACTCCGCTCTGGACATTACGGGCGTTATTTTAACCAAGCTCGACGGCGATACGAGGGGCGGCGCGGCTCTTACAGTGCTGGCTGTTACGGGAAAGCCGATTAAGTTTGCGGGCATCGGCGAAAAGCCCGAGGATCTCGAGCCGTTTTACCCCGACCGCATGGCGGACAGAATTCTCGGAATGGGCGATGTGCTGACGCTTATCGATAAGGCAAAGGCCTCTATTGATGAAAAAGAGGCTGAAAAGACCGTTAAAAAGCTTCAGGAGAACAAGTTTGACCTGAACGATTTGTATGCCCAGTTCGAGCAGATTGAAAAAATGGGGAATATCCGCTCGATTTTGAATATGCTGCCGGGCGTTGCGGGGAAAATCAAGGACGAGGACATCGACGAGAAAAAGCTCCCGCACACTAAGGCTATTATTTCCTCTATGACAAAGCGCGAGCGCGAAAAGCCGTCTGTTATCGACGCGAAAAGAAAACGCCGTATCGCGGCGGGTTCGGGGACGTCGGTGGAGGAGGTAAACGCTCTTCTGCGGCAGTTTGAGCAGATGCAGAAGATGATGAAGCAAATGGGCATGATGGGCAAAAAACGCCGTCTGCCGCGCTTCCCGGGAGGATTTGGAGGCTTCGGCGGCATGGGAGGTCTCGGCGGGTTCCCGGGAATGTAAGAGGGGCGGTTTATGAGCAACGAAGAGTTTTTTAATGTGTTTAAGTGGTTTTTCCCGCTGTTTATCGCGGTTGGCGTTCTTGTTGCGGTTCTTCTTATAAAGAGAGTAAGCTTTATCGGGCGTTCGTCGGGGTATATGCGGGTACGCTGGTGGATAACGTCGGTTATTTTCGTGGCGGTCGGCATTATGACGATAGTTTTGTGGATCGTCGGAATTTGATAAATTTCGCATAAAACAGGTTTTTGCCTGATTTTATATAACGATTGTTGAAAGGAGAATTACATTTTATGGCAGTTAAGATCAGACTCAGAAGAATGGGCGCGAAAAAAGCACCGTTCTATCGTGTTGTGGTGGCTGATTCCCGTTATCCGCGCGACGGAAGATTTATCGAGGAAATCGGCTACTACGATCCCACAAGAGAGCCTGCGGTCGTAAATATCGACAAGCAGAAGGCTGAAGAGTGGATCAAAAAGGGCGCGCAGCCTACCGATACGGTAAAAAGGCTTTTAAAGTAACTATCAGAACAGCAAAAGGTTATTTGGCAAAGGTATTTTAGTTTTCACCGCAACCCCATTGCATAATTTACCACGGCAAATTAACCGCTATGGAGGGAAACAAATGATGAAAGAACTTCTTATCACCATCGCTACGGCGTTGGTTGAGGACAAAACAGCGGTTGAGGTAACAGCAGACGAGCCCAACGAAGAGGGCGTTGTCGTTTATCATCTTCACGTTGGTCCAGACGACATGGGGCGCGTAATCGGCAAGCAGGGCAGAATTGCG
>CANRIQ010000184.1 GCA_947630655.1 uncultured Clostridia bacterium
GTGAAGAAGCTCTCCCCCGCGCCGTATGCGCCGAGGCAGAGGATTTTGCGCTCCTCGGGCGGCTCGGTAAGCGGCAGATTTTTCGGAAGGTACACATTCGCAAGCTCGAAAAATCTTCCCGCGGGATGGTCGGTTTTAACGTTGTCGGCGATGACGTTTATCATGCACGGAGCCATAACTGTGCGCATAATTGACAAATTGTCGGTAATGGGGTTTAAAAGCTCGACAGCGCGGCGTTCGGGAGCGTCCTCGGAAAACCGCAGCATATCAAGCTCGCGGCGGGAATACATCGCAAGCGTCTGTATCTCGTAAAAGCCTTGTGTGCAGAGGAATTTCTTGACCTCAAGCTCCTTATTCTGCATAGCGTTCAAACCGCCGTTCGTGACCTTCGCGCTGTCCAGAAACGTCGGCACGACGTGAGAATATCCGTACTCGCGGATAACCTCCTCGGCAATGTCCTGATAATTCTCAATATCGGTTCTGAAGCGCGGAATTGTGAGCGTCAGAATATCGCCGTTTTCGGAAACTCCGAACTGAAGAGCCTTTAAAATATCGACAATTTCCTTTTGAGGAACTTCTATCCCCAAAACGGAATTCACCTTCTTTACGGACACCTCGGTTATGCGGCATTCGCGCAATTCTCCCGCAGAAACGTCAAAATGCGACGCGCCGATTTTCGCAACGCCCATTTTCTGAACGAGGTTCAACGCCCTTGCCATGCCTGTCTCAACGCCGTATTCGTCAACGCCCTTTTCAAACCTCGCTGCCGCGTCGGTGTGAAGTCCCAGCGCGCGGGAGGTCTTTCTTACGCTGTCGCGGCGAAATTTCGCGGCTTCAAGCAGAATTTCGGAGGTTGTGGGTTCAATTTCCGAATTAAGACCGCCCATAATTCCCGCAAGTCCTACGCCCTTTGTTTTGTCGCAGATAAGGAGATTTTCACGCGTCAGAACGCGCTCCTTCTCGTCAAGCGTGACGATTTTCTCGCCGTCGGCGGCTCTGCGGACGATAATCGACTTGCCGTCAAGAGTGTCAAGATCGTAGGCGTGCATGGGCTGTCCTACTTCAAGCAGAACATAGTTTGTTATGTCTACAATAGCGTCGATTGCTCCGAAACCGCACACCGAAAGCCTGCGCTTCATCTCGCGCGGAGACTCGAAGTGCTTGACATCATAAATATAATGCCCCAGATACCGCGGGCAAAGCTCCTTTGCGTCGTCGGTGACGGAAACGGAAATTTCGGGCTTTTCGGTGTTGTCGCAGTCATAGCTGTAATCCGGCTCTTTAAGCGGTTTTCTCAGAAACGCCGCAACCTCTCGCGCAATTCCGAGAACCGACTGGCAATCGGGGCGGTTTGCGGTGATTGAAATATCGAGAACATAATCGTCAAGCGAAAGAGTTTTTACAATGTCCTCGCCGATTTTTGCGTCCTCGGGCAGAATTAAGATACCGTGAACCGACGCGCCCTCCTGCCAGTTGTCGTCAATGCCGAGTTCCTCGCCCGAACACAGCATGCCGTAGCTCATCATACCCGCCATTTTGCGCGGGGAAATCTCTATCCCGCCCGGAAGCTTTGCTCCGACCACCGCGGCGGGGACCTTCGCACCCTTAAACACGTTGTCCGCGCCCGTGAGAATAAGGTTGTCCGAGCCGAATTCGCCGCAGTTTACATGGCAGACGTGCAGATGCGTCCCCTCCAGAGGCTCTATGGAAGTCACTTCGCCTACGACGACCTTTTCAATGTCACGTCCGAGATAAATTGTCTCCTCGACCTCAAATCCCGACCCGAAAAGCTTTTCAACAAGCCGTTCTACGGGAATGTCAATATCAACGTATTCTTTAAGCCAGCTTAATAAAATCTTCATTTTTATCCTCCTTATGCCCTTTAAGACTTAAACTGCGACAGAAAATCGAGATTGTTCTCAAACAGCATTCCCATGCGCGAAATGCCGTATTTCAGCATGGCAATTCTCTCAATTCCTATGCCGAACGCCAGACCCGAATATTCCTCGGGGTCTATACCGCAGTTTTCGAGGACCTTTTTGTTGACAACGCCGCCGCCCAGCACCTCAATCCAGCCCGTGCCCTTGCACAGCGGGCAGCCCTTGCCGCCGCACTCAAAGCAGCTTACGTCAACCTCGACGGACGGCTCTGTAAACGGGAAATACGACGGGCGAAGGCGCGTTTTCGCGCTGTCGGAAAACATATTCTGAACGAATTTATCAAGCATTCCCTGCAAATCGCAAAGAGTTATCCCCTTGTCGACCACAAGACCCTCCATTTGCGAGAACATCGGCGAATGCGTCGCGTCGCTGTCCGAACGGAAAACCTTGCCGGGAACAAGCACCTTTATCGGGGGCTTTTTCGCGTCCATTGTGCGTATCTGCCCGGGCGAAGTGTGGGTTCGAAGCAATAGATCCTCCGTCAGCCAGAACGTATCCTGCATATCGCGCGAGGGGTGATCCTTCAGGACGTTCAGGCGGGTAAAATTGTGGTCGTCGTCCTCGATTTCGGGACCCTCGAACACCTCGAAGCCCATTCCCGCGAAAACCTCTATCATCTGCTGTTTTATAAGAGTTATCGGGTGAAGATTGCCCTGCGAAACGGGAGACGGCATTGTAACGTCCGCCGTTTCACGCTCGTAGCGGTGAGAAAGCTCAAGAGCCTTGATTTCCGACTGCTTTTTGCGGTAAAGCTCCTGCGCCCACTCGCGGACGTCGTTTACGGCTTTTCCGAAAAGCGGCTTTTCCTCGGCGGGAACGCTTTTCATCTCCTTCATAAGCCCCTGAATAACGCCTGTTTTCCCGAGATAGCTCTGCCAGAACTCCGAAAGCTGCGACCCGTCGGCTACCGCCTCGAGTTTTGCCTTAACCTGCTCTTTGATCTCACTGAAATCCTTCATTTTAGACTCTCCTTAAACTGAAATTACAAATAAAAAATCCGCCCCTGCTTTGGGACGGAATTATCCGCGGTACCACCCAAATTCGGAGGAAAACCTCCGCACTCTCCTGCCTTTCGCGGCAAACGGCGCGCTTAACTCAAATAAAATCCGATTTTCGCGCGCAGACTCCGATGCTGAAATTCGCACCCCGCGCGCAGAACGCTCTCACCCCGCGTCCCTCTCTGTGCCGTTTTACCGGGAATGCTACTTACACATCTTCAACGTCAACACAAGTATTATACCACGTTTTCCGAATTTTGTCAAGAGGTTTTCCAAAGCAATTTGCTGCCCTCGAAAACGGGCGTTATCTCACCCAGCGAATTCAGCCACGAAAGATAGCTTCTGACCGTAGAGCCGATAAGCTCGTACTGCATTATGTAAAGCTTTATGCCGAATTTTTCAAAAACTTTTTCGATAAGCTCGTCAATCGAAAGCCCGTTTTTGCAAAGCTCCTTTATCACCCCGGCGACCTCGTAAACATTCTGTATATTCCTGTCGGCAAGCTCCGAAATATCGCGGAGCGGCTCGCAGTGCGACGGGATAAAGAGACTTGCATCAACGGATTTCAGGCGTTCGAGGGATTTCAGATGCTCGGCAATATCGTACAAAAAGGCAATTTTGTATTTTTCAACGGTTTCCCGGCTTACAACGGAATCCGCCGCGAAAAAAACGCCGTCGGAGGTTTTGAAGCCGATTTGCTCGAAATCGTGACCCGAAAGATTTACAAAATCCATGCCCTCGGGAAGCACGTCCGCGGTGAATTCGCGGCAGTGGCAGGACTTTGCCATAACGAATTTCGTGCGCATTTCCTTTGTGGGAAAGCCGCCGAAAAGCGACACGGGCTCAAGATACGGAAACCGCAAAATCTGCGCGCAGACTCCGGGCGCGTAAACCTCGCAGCCGGTG
>CANRIQ010000185.1 GCA_947630655.1 uncultured Clostridia bacterium
TCACGCTGCAGGAGGCGATAACCAAGTCCTGCAACCCGTCTTTCGTGCAAATCGGGCAGGCAATGGGGATAGATAAGTTTTGCAGCTATTTCGAGGCGTTCGGGTTTACCGAGCGCACGGGAATTGACCTCCCCGGAGAGGCGCAGAGCCTTTATGTTCCGAGGTCGAGAATGGGTCCTGTGGAGCTTGCGTCCTCGTCGTTCGGTCAGACCAACAAAATTACGCCTATTCAGATGATTACCGCTGAATGCGCTATCGTAAACGGCGGGTATCTGGTTACTCCCCATCTTGTGGATAAGATAATCGACAGCGACGGAAACGTTATCGAGACTGTCGGCACTACCGTAAAACGGCAGGCAATCTCCGAGGACACCTCGAAGCAGATGCGCGAAATTCTTGAAACGATAGTTTCCCAGAACGGCGGTTCAAACGCGTATATCGCGGGTTACAGAATTGGCGGAAAATCGGGAACTGCCGAGAAAATCGACGAGCATAACCAAGCTCTTATGACCGACCCCAACGCGCATATGACCTATGTATCGACGTTTGTCGCGGCAGTGCCGATGGACGACCCGGAAATAGTTATGCTGGTGGCGGCTGACACCCCGACCGGCACGGAATATTACGGTTCTGCGGTGGCGGCTCCTGTCGTTTCGGAGGTGTTTAAAGAGGGACTCGTGCATCTCGGGATTTATCCCACCTACACCGCCGAGGAGCAGGCTGAAATGGACGCTATTGTGCCGTGGGTTGTGGGCAACCTGTCAATGAAGGCGGAAACGCTTTTGACGTCCGCAGGCTTCAAGACAAGAGTTGTCGGCGACGCGTCGGAATCCGCGACGGTAAAGCGGCAAATTCCTCCGTCGGGGTCAAGCATTCCGAAGGGGTCAACGGTGGTTTTGTATCTTGACAATTCAGACCCCGAAACGGGAGTTGTGCCGAATGTTATCGGCTGCAGCGTCGACAAGGCAAACGAGCTTATCACAAACGCGGGCTTCAACATCAAAATTTCGGGCGGAGCGGCGCAGAATGCCGACGCGAAGGCGGTTGAACAGAGCGTTGCCGAGGGCACGACGCTGAATAAGGGCTCGGTGGTTGAGGTAACGTTCAGATACAACGTCCAGTCCGACTGATTTTCACGAATTTTTTCGGGGGAGTTACGGGAGGTGAGCTTATGACGCTTTGCGAACTGTTTTCGGGGGTGTGCGAAATACCCGCGGAGATGAAAAATATCCCCGTTTCGGGAGTGACCTCCGACAGCCGCGAGCTGCAAGCGGGAGAGGTGTTCGTGTGCATAAAAGGCGGCAGCTTTGACGGGCATTCCGCGGCGGAGGAGATGTTGAAGCGCGGCGCGGCGGCGGTTGTCACGCAGCATAAGCTCGGGCTTCCCGGGGAAATTAACGTTCCAAATTCACGAAAAATTTATCCCGTGCTGTTGTCGAATTTTTTCGGCAACCCGACCCGAAAAATCAAGCTCGGCGCGGTGACGGGAACGAACGGCAAGACAACTGTCGTCAATCTCTGCGCGGGGATAACGCGAATTTTGGGGCACAGAACGGGCGTTATCGGAACGCTCGGCACGGACACGGGCGCGGGGCTTTGCTATTCGCACGACGGTCCGCCAACCACTCCCGAACCGCGGAAGCTGTACTCGCTTTTTGCGGAAATGGCAAGCGAAAACACCGAATTCTGCTTTATCGAGGCGTCCTCGCAGGCGTTGGCGCAATATCGTTTTGCGGCGGAGAATTTCGCTGTCGGAGCGTTTACAAATCTCACGCGCGACCACCTCGATTATCACGGCAGCATGGAAAATTATTTCGCGGCGAAGGCTTCGCTGTTTGATATGTGCGAAAACGCCGTTATAAATATCGATGACGAATACGGGCGGAAAATTGCCGAAAAATTACGTTCGGAGAATAAAAGAATATTTACAATCTCGACCGCTTCCGAGGCTGATTTTTACACGGAATTTGTAAAGCTTTCGCCCTCGAAAAGCGAGTTTATCATAACCGACAAAATGGCGCAAAAAAGCTATCCCGTGCGGTTCGCGATGACGGGTTTGTACAACGTGACAAACGCCCTCGAAGCCGCGGTTATGGCAAGCCTTATGGGGTTTCCGTTCGACGAGGTGACGGCGGCTCTGGAGAAAATTTCGGGCGTTTCGGGGAGACTTGAAACGCTGTATTCGGGGAAATTCACGGTAATACGCGATTACGCACACACCGAAGACGGGTTATTAAAGCTGCTCGAAACATTGCGGAGCTTAACGCAAAAACGGCTTATCTGCGTGTTCGGGGCGGCGGGAGAGCGCGACGCGGGAAAACGCCCCGATATGGGCAGAGCCGCTGCAAAATACGCGGATTTGCCGGTGGTGACAACCGACAGCCCGCGGCACGAGGATCCTCAGAAAACGATCGATGATGTTGCAGCCGGAATTCCCGAAAACGTTCCGCACGCCGAGTTTGTCGACCGAAAAAAAGCCGTAGAATACGCGCTTTCCGAGGCGCGGGAGGGCGACGTCGTCGCGCTTTGCGGAAAGGGTCACGAGGATTATCAGGCAATTGGGGACGAATATTTTCATTTTGATGAAAAAGAGATTGTCGAGGAATTTTTCCGCAATAAATCATAACGTTCACACTTCTATAACCGGAGAGCGAGGGTAAATTATGTCTGTAAAATACACCGCAAAGGAAATTGCGAAAATAACCGCAGGCACGCTTTCGGGCGGGGACGCCGAGGTATACGGGGTTTCCACCGACACGAGGAGCGTTCGCGAAAACGACCTTTTTATCGCGATTAAGGGAGAGAATTTCGACGGAAACGATTTTGTCGCAGAAGCCGAAAAAAAGGGCGCGACTGCGGCGATATCCGACAGGGAACAGGACGTTTCGATACCCGTTATCCGCGTTCGCGATACGAGAGCGGCTCTGCTTGCGCTGGCGCATGATTACAGGGAGAAATTCCCCGTGAAGGTCGCAGGCGTTACGGGAAGCGTCGGGAAAACCTCCACTAAGGATATGATTGCGGCGGTGCTGGCGAAAAAGCTTCGCACGTTCAAAACCGACGGCAATTTTAACAACGACATCGGCATGTCGAAGATGCTGTTCGAGCTTTCCGACAGCTACGACGTGGCGGTGCTGGAAATGGGAATGAGCGCGCGGGGGGAGATTTCCGTGCTTTCAAAGACCGCTCACCCGCAGTGTTGTGTTATAACAAACATCGGATTTTGTCATATCGAGAACCTCAAAACGCAGGAAAATATTCTCCGCGCAAAGCTTGAAATTCTCGACGGCGCGGACAAAAACGCCCCGCTTATAGTTTGCGGAGACGATGAATTTTTGAAGGGGCTTTCAAGCGAAAATTTGGGCAGACGCGTTGTAAAATACGGCTTTTCGGAAACTTGCGACGTTTTCGCACAGGATATAACTCACCTTGAAAACGCCGAGGAATTTACGCTTGTTTTCGGCGATAACCGCCTTCGCGCAAGCGTTCCCGCAGCGGGCGAGCATATGATTTTAAACGCTCTGGCGGCGTTTTGCGTTGGTTTGGAATTTGAGCTTTCCCCGGAGGAAATAATTTCGGGATTTGCGGACTATACTCCGAGCGGCATGCGCCAGAAAATCGAAAAACGCGGCGGCGTGACGCTAATTCTCGACTGCTACAACGCATCTCCGACGTCTATGAAGTCGTCGCTTGCGGTGCTGAAAAACCGCCCCGAGCGCGGACGGAAAATCGCCGTTCTGGGGGATATGCTGGAGCTTGGCGAGCATTCTGCTGACCTTCACGCGGGGCTTGCGGGCTTTCGTGGCGGCTCGCGGCGGCTGCGATTCGGCTCTGTGCC